>JANOQU010000075.1:0-1590 GCA_031422355.1 Actinomycetes bacterium | reverse complement strand
CTCAAGGAGATCGCGATGGATCGTCTGCTCGGCAGCCCCACAACGTGCCCGCACGGCAACCCGATTCCCGGCAGCCTTTACGAGGCACCGGATTCGCGACGGCTGGTAGATCTCACGATCGGCGAAGCGTTCACGGTCAGCCGAATTCCAGAAGAATTGGAGTTCACTCCGGGCCTGCTCGATTTCCTCGAGGGTGCTTTGCTTCTGCCCGGCCGAAGCGGAACGGTCACAGCGTCCTCGCCGGACGGCACGATGACCGTCGAGGTCGAAGGCAGTCACGTCGGCGTTGGCGCGTTCGCCAGCGCACGTATCCTCGTCACCGCCTGAACCGCATCGTGCGCCACTCCGTGTTTCGCGTTCGCCACCTGATCGTTTCGGTCGGCGCGCTCTCGGCTTTTGCCGGCTGCGCTTCGACGACGATCGACCCCACCGTCACTCAGGCCCCATCCATCGAGACCAACACGACCCTGCCATCAGGGACTGCAGCCGAACTTCTCCCCCGGCTCGTCACCCAAGCGGGACTTCTGTCGAACATCATCGGAAGTTTCGGCGAAAAGTCCGAGCAGCTTCTGGTGATCACCGATCTCTACGACGCCGTCAGACCGGAACTTGCTGACACCGACGGTGTCGCTGCGCTGGCTTTCGACGGTGCATTGGAGCTGTGCAAGAAAGCCACCAAGTTCAACCGCCCAGCCGACGCCGATAAGTGCTTCCGCAACCTTTCAGCGCTCACGGACAGCTACCTCCTGAACAACCCCTGATCAGCCGATCATTGCCTCAGGCAACGGTTGAGCGTGGACGATGCTCAGTCGGCGAGTGCTGCGGGTGAGCGCCACGTACAGGGCGCGCAGACCTTGTTGTTCGTCGGCAACGATGGCTGCAGGTTCGACCACGATCACCCCGTCGAGTTCGAGACCCTTGACGACGCTGACCGGCACCACCGTCACCCCGGTCTCGAGTGCCGTGCGAGTCGCCCGACCGTGGGTGATACCTGCAGCCGTCAACGCCTGCGAGAGCGCCTCGACCATCGGGTCTGGCGCCACGACAGCGATGTTGCCATCAGCGATCTCGCTCACGAGTCGAGCAGTTTCACGAGCCACCGCTTCATAGAGCGCCGCTGGTTCCACCTCGATGAAATCGGGCTTGTCATCGCCATCGCGAACCGCGGTTGGCGGGCGTAGGGACGGCGTGGCGGCCATCATCACCCGATTGGCGACGTCCATGATCTGAGCGGGGATGCGGTATCCAACGCTGAGGCCGATGATCCGACTGCCCTTGCGGTCGGGCAGATGGGTGACGATGTCGTCCCAATCGTTTGGCGCCAGCGGGCCGGTGGCCTGAGCGATGTCGCCGACGACAGTCATCGAGCCGTTGAGCGATCGCCGCGACGCCATTCGCAACTGCATCGGGGTCAGGTCCTGGACCTCATCGATCACGATGTGGCCGTAGGTGCGGATCTCGTCAGCTTCGTCCTGCTGGCCGTTTTTGACGGGTCGAGCACCGAGGTAGCTGCGAGCCTCGTCGAGTAGGGCGATGTCGGAGTCACTCCAGCGAACTGTGGCAATGTCGTTGGCCCGCTCGCGGAACAGC
>JANOQU010000074.1:0-6520 GCA_031422355.1 Actinomycetes bacterium | reverse complement strand
TCTCGCGATGATCGGGTCGCTGCGTGGATCGGTGCTGGAGCGCACCACCGACAGCGAGGTCCTGCTCGAGGTCGCGGGTATTGGTTATTTCGTCACGGTCACGCCACGCACGCTCGCCGAACTGGAGCCCGGCGCGACTGTGTTCTTGCATGTCCATCACCACATCCGCGAAGACGCTCAGACCCTGTTCGGTTTCTTGAAGCGTGAGGAGCGAGCAACGTTCCAGGTCTTGATCGCCACACATGGGGTCGGGCCGTCGTTGGCGATGGCGATCCTCGGAACCCATGCGCCCTCCGCATTGGTCGACATCGTTGCGACCGGCGACACGGCATCGCTGACTTTGGTTCCGGGTGTTGGCAAGAAGACCGCTGAGCGGCTCTTGATCGAGCTGAAAAGTCGGCTCAATCTGCCGATCCTGGACCCGATGGGGCCGGCCTCGATCGGGGCCGCACCGGGGTCTGCACTCGGTGATGTGCGCGAGGCACTGTACGGGCTGGGATACGCGCCAGAGGAAGTGCGCGACACGCTGCGCGAGATGCCCAACGGTGGTGACGCGGCCACAATGCTGCGCGAAGCACTGCAACTCCTGGGGGCCCGACGTGCGTGAGGAATTCCTCGACCCAGGGGTCAATAACGATGTCGAGGAGTCCGACGAGATCGGCCTACGTCCGCGCCGGCTCGCCGACTTTGTTGGTCAACGGGAGTTGAAGGAACACCTGACCATCGTTCTTGAAGCCGCGCGGCAACGAAATCAACCGATCGATCACCTCCTGCTTGCGGGTCCGCCTGGTCTCGGCAAGACCACGATGGCCGGAATCGTTGCCGCCGAGATGGGCGTGCACATGCACATCACGTCCGGGCCAACCCTGGAACGGGCTGGCGATCTCGCTGCAATCCTGACCAAACTCGGCGAAGGTGATGTCCTCTTCATCGACGAAATCCACCGCTTGTCGCGGACGGTTGAAGAGATTCTGTACCCGGCGATGGAAGACTTTCAGCTCGACATCGTCGTTGGTAAGGGACCAGCAGCATCATCGATTCGACTCCCGCTCCCTCCATTCACACTGGTTGGCGCTACAACCCGAACGGGCATGATCACGGGTCCGTTGCGCGACCGTTTCGGTCTCGTTGCCCGACTCGATTTCTATGAGGACGACGAGCTCGAAGCCATCGTCCGGCGGGCGTCAGGAATTCTGGATGTTTCTATCGACGAGACCGGCGCGTGGGAGATCGCTCGCCGAAGTCGGGGTACGCCGCGCATTGCCAACCGGTTACTTCGTCGTGTTCGCGACTATGCCCAGGTTCGCGGTGATGGCACGATCGACGAAGACACCGCCCGCAAGGGTCTCAAAGTATTCGGCGTCGACGAACGCGGCCTCGATAAGGTCGACCGGGCGATCCTGACTGCGATCTGTGTCCAATTCCGCGGCGGTCCGGTCGGGTTGTCGACCGTCGCGATCAGTGTCGGTGAACAGACCGAAACCGTCGAGGACGTGTACGAGCCGTTCCTGATCCAGCAGGGCCTTCTCGCCCGGACACCGAGGGGCCGAATCGCAATGCCAGAAGCGTGGCATCACCTCGGACTGCAGCCACCGAACATCACCGGAGATCGACCGCCGTCATTGTTCACCTGACGTCGGAACGTACAACTGCAGGAACGACATCGTCTTGGCCCACGCAGCGTTTGCCGCGGTTTCGTTGTAGAACATTGCAGATTCGTGGTTGTCGAATGCGTGTCCAGCGTTCTCGATGTTGACGACAAAGCCCTGACGACCTGCAATTGCTCCCACGATCTTTTCGACACCCTCGTTGGGCAGAAATGCGTCGGCGTTGCCGAAGTGGAACAATGTCGGGCACGTGACCTGGTCGATCAGGCCAAGCATGCTGGGAACGCCGGAGCCGTAGTAACTGACGCAAGCCGATGGTTCGGCCGCGGCCGCAACGCCCCACGCAAGCGTCCCGCCGAGGCAAAACCCCAATACCGCCGGAGCCGCGCCATCAACGAGCGTGCTGAGATGCGACAGAGCAGCCGAGCAGTCGCTGATCGCTGTCGGAACATCGAGTTGCTGCACCTTTTCGAACGATGCCGCCAGCCCTGCCTCAGAATGGTCAGCGGCCCAATTGCGTTCGAACCGCCAGAACACATCTGGCGCTCCAACGACGTAGCCAGCCGTGGCCAAACGTTCGGCAACGGCCCGAATGTAGGGGCCGACGCCGAAGATCTCCTGGATCAGCAGTACGGCGGCAGTACCTGAATTGTCAGGAACCCAGAGATGAAGGTCCATCTGCCCGGCCTCGCCGAGATCCAACGATTCTGTTCGATTACTCACCATGACGTCACCATGACGCAATCGTGGCATACCGCCGCAATGCAGCGCGCCGTTAGCCTTCCCGCCGTGTTGCTCGCCGACTTCGATTACAGCCTCCCGCACGAGCGCATCGCCCAGACGGCAGTCGATCCCAGGGATTCGGCCAAGCTGCTCGTCGATCAGGGCGTCGCACCACCTGCGCATCGTCACGTCAGCGACATCGGCGATTACCTCGACAGCGGTGACATCCTGGTCGTCAACGATTCACGGGTGATTCCGGCCAGGTTGGCCCTGCAGCGCCACAGCGGGGGAGCAGCGGAGGTTCTCCTCCTCGAACCGGTGCCAGGCAGCGACGGACGGCGTCGGGTCTGGGAGGCGCTGGTCCGCCCCGGTCGCAAATTGAAGCCCGGCGAGCGATTGCTCGACTCGTCAGGAGTAGCAGTTGTCGAGATAGGCCGACGAACTCCGGCAGGTGACACTTTCGAGGTGACGCTGCTGGGCGATGGTGATCCCCTGGATCTTCTCGCCCGCCACGGAGAAATGCCCTTGCCCCCGTACATCACCACTCCGCTCGGCGACCGTGAGCGCTATCAGACGGTGTACGCCAAGGAACCCGGTTCTGCTGCCGCGCCCACCGCTGGCTTGCACTTCACACCGGAACTCTTGACCCTGCTCGAAGCCAAGGGTGTGGTCATCGCGAGGGTGGAACTGGTCGTCGGCCTCGACACATTTCAACCAATGAGCGTCGCCGATCCTCTCGATCACGTCATTCATAGCGAGCGCTACCGAGTGACCCCCGAGGTACTCGATGCGTGCCGATCGGCGCGACGAGTGATTGCTGTCGGTACGACGGCAACCCGCGCGCTGGAGTCCGCAGCGACGTCAGGCGAGTTGGAGGGACGTACGAGGCTGTTCATCCATCGAGGTTACGAATGGAAGATGGTCGATCTCTTGATGACGAACTTTCACCTCCCCAAGACAACCCTGCTCCTGATGATCGACGCGTTCGTCGGTCCGCGCTGGCGCCATTTGTACGAGTCGGCGTTGGCCAACGACTATCGCTTTTTGTCATTCGGTGATTCGATGCTGCTGAACCGGAGTTTGTAGATGCACCCCGTTCAATTCGACGTGAGCGCCCAGGACGGATCAGCCCGAGCAGGGATCGCCCGCACCGCCAATGGCTCCTACAACACCCCGTGTTTCATGCCGGTCGGAACGCGCGGCGCGGTGAAGTATCTGTCGGCGTCGGACTACGAGCGATTGGGCGCCGAAATCGTTCTCGGCAATACGTACCACCTGATGCTGCGTCCTGGCGCCGAAACGGTCGCCCATTTCGGCGGGCTCGGTCGGTTCACGGACTGGAAGGGACTGACGCTGACCGACTCCGGCGGCTTTCAGGTGTTCTCCCTCGTTCCAAAGATGGACAATGACGGGGTCACATTCAAGAGTACCTATGACGGTTCCTCGCATCGGTTCACGCCCGAGAGCGCGGTTGCGACGCAGGAGTTGCTCGGAGCCGACATCCAGATGGTGCTCGATGTGTGCGCTCCGCTGCCGTCGCCAGCAGACGTGATCCGGACAGCGCTCGATCGAACGATCGCGTGGGCGGCGAGGGCCAAAGCGGCACACAGTCGCCCAGATCAAGCGCTGTTCGGAATCGTCCAAGGCGGCATCGATCCGGTTCTGCGCGAAGAGTCGGCCCAGGCGACGGTCGAAATCGGATTCGACGGCTACGGCATCGGCGGACTCAGCGTTGGCGAGACTCGCGACCAGATGCTGCCGGCGCTGGAGGCGGCAATCCGGCATCTACCGCCGAATCGACCCCGGTACCTGATGGGGGTTGGCGATCCTGCGTCGCTCGTCGAAGCGGTTGGCCTTGGGGTCGATCAGTTCGATTGCGTGATGCAGACCCGAATCGGGCGTCACGGCACTGCGCTGACCAATGATGGAAAGATGCACGTCAAGAACGCCAAGCACACCTTGTCTGACGAGCCGATCGACGCAACGTGTGGGTGCGAGGTGTGTCGTCGACATTCCCGCGGTTACATCCGACACCTGTTCCAGGTTGGCGAGCCAACCGGCCCGCGACTGGTCAGCATTCACAACCTGGCCTGGACCCTTCAATTGATGCAGCAGATGCGCGATGCAATCCACAACTCAACATTCGATTCGTTGCGTCGGGAAGTGGTTGCCGTCTGGGGCTGACCAGAAGTTCTCGCTGACGCGTTGTTGGCGGAACGTGTGGGTAGGATCGTGCGCTGGTCCGGCCCCCTGCCGGTACGCCGATATTTTTGGAAGTCCTGATGCTCTCTCGTCTTGCAGTGTTCGCCGCGGAAGAAGGAGGCAGCGCGATCAGCCTGCTGTTCCTGCCGCTGATGTTCGTCGGTGCCTACTTTTTGCTGATCCGCCCACAACGACGACGGATGAAGCAACAGGCCAGCTTGCAATCGGCATTGGCCGAGGGCGACGAGGTCATCACGACGTCGGGAATGTACGGCTTCATCACCGGTTTCGATGGCGACATCGTCTGGCTCGAAGTCGATGACAACATCCAGATCCGGGTTGCTCGGGCCGCCGTGCAGCGCAAGGTCGATACATCCGCCACGATGTCGAACGAAATCGAAAAGATCAGCGGCGGCAAATCCGCAGAGTCCGACAAGCATGGGTCGACCGCGATCGATGACATCGTGGACGGCTCGTCAGAGAAGTAGTCGATGCACCGCAAACTTGTTCTTTCGCTTGTCGCAAGCGTGGTGGTTGCTGTCGGCCTGTTGGGCACGAACCTCCTGCTTGGTTATCACCCGGCCCTCGGTCTCGATCTCCGGGGCGGAATTTCAGTCACCCTGCGCCCCGTACCGGGCCAGGAATACGACAACTCCAGCTTGTCGCTGGCGGTCGAGCGAATCCGTGAGCGGGTCGACAGCTTCGGCGTCGGCGAGCCCGAGATCGTCCAGCAGGACGACGCAATCGTCGTCAACCTGCCTGGCGTCAACGATCAGAAAAAGGCTCTCGAACTGGTCAATGTGACCGGCAAGGTCTATCTCCGCCCCGTTCTCGCATGCGGCGCGGTGACTCCGCCGAGCGACGATGACGCAGCGACGAGCACCACGACCGGAACCGAGACCACGACCGCCGGAACTGTCGTCGCAAACAGCGATGCACCTGCCACCGACGCAACCACGCCAGCGACCGCAGATGCAACTCTGGATACTGCAGCGTCTGGTCCATCTCGACGGGTCAGCACCACACCCACCGAACCCGTTGGCACCGACGCGACCTCGACAACGACGGCCGCCACGTCGACAACGACTGTCGATGCGACGGCCACCTCGGTCGTGGACTCGACGTCCACGACCGTCGTGCCAACCGAAACCACTCAGCCGATCGCCTTCTCGGATCCGGCTCAGTCGCAGGTGCTCTACAACCGTGACAACACCGAAGTCTGCCAGGTCGGTCCGAGCGGCGGGGACGGCACCGTCTTCGTCAAAGATTCGGCTGCCGCGCAAATCCTCGGCGGCTCATGGGGTGTGACCGTCGAACTCAAAGACGGTGGCGGTGGCGAGGACATCTGGAATGCACTTGCCTCGACCTGTTTCAACGGCGGTGAAACCTGTCCGTCTCGTCGGCTCGCAATCGAGATCGATGGTGTGATCCAGTCTGCGCCGACGGTGAACGCCGACAACTTCAGCAACAGCGTGCAGATCACTGGGTCCTTCTCCAAAAATGAGGCAGAGAAGCTCGCCCAGGTGCTCAACTCGGGTGCGCTTCCGATCACCCTCCAGAACGAGGCAATCGAAAACGTGTCGGCCACCCTCGGCGAGGATTCGCTGAAGGCCGCGCTGGTGTCTGGCGCCATCGGTGTTGCTCTCGTGCTGCTGTTCATGATCCTGTACTACCGCCGGCTTGCCGTCGTGGTGGTCATGGGCCTGTTGATCTCCGGGGCGCTCATCTATAGCGCGAGTGCGATGATCTCGGAGTTCTACAACGGCGTACTGTCGCTGTCGGGCATCGCTGGTCTGATCGTTTCGATCGGCGTCACGGTGGATACCTACGTGGTGTTCTTCGAGCGCTTGAAGGACGACGTCCGGATCGGCCGCTCGTTGAAGAACTCGGCCAAGCGAGGGTTCAAATCAGCGTTCCGGACGGTGATGATCGCCAACGCGGTTTCCCTGATTGGCGCACTCGTGCTGTTCTACCTGTCAGTCGGCGCC
>JANOQU010000073.1:0-3608 GCA_031422355.1 Actinomycetes bacterium | reverse complement strand
GTCGTTCCAACATGGCGCGGACCTTGGACCGTCCGCGATGAAGCAACACCCGTTGATTCCCTTCGGAGAGGTCGAGGACATCGGCGACTTCAGCGGCAGTCAAACCCTCCACGTCGCGCAGCGTAATCACCTCTCGTTGACGCGCAGGCAAGGCCGCGATTGCTTCGAGGATTGTGTTTGCGGTCTCCTCTGATTCGACGAGTGACTCAGGCAGCACTCCCCAATCACTCGGCGCCGACCGCCAATGGCCCGCGTCGCGTTCGCCGGCATCATGAAATCGGCCGGCGACGCCGCTCGGCGTTTCGTCGTCGAGTTGGGTACTAACCGGGGTGCTCCGGGATTCACGTACACCCCGGGTCTGGGCCTGGTTCATCAGGATTCGGAACAGCCAGGTTTTGAATGATGACCGTCCCTCGAAGCGGCCGATGCCACGCACGACCGCGATCCACGTTTCCTGGGCGACTTCTTCTGCGATCGCAGTGCTCGGCACGAATGGTCGTGCGGCTCGGACGAGGGACGCGTGGTACTGCATGACGACGCGACGAAATGCGGCATCGTCGCCGCGCTGGAGGGCTTCGATCAGGGATCGTTCGTCTGGCATCCGGTTCGCACCCTATCGATCTGCGATCGAGCGTGGTATTTGCCGTGGTGGTCTGGATCCCCGTGGTGCGCTGGCCCCGGGTCAGTGAGAGACTCCGCTCATGTCTGAGCACCGCGTGGATGTCATCGTTGTCGGAATGGGTCCCGGAGGCGAGGATGTCGCTGGTCAACTCGCCGAGGCCGGTCTCTCCGTCGTCGGGATTGAGAGCCACCTGGTCGGCGGTGAATGCCCGTATTACGGCTGCATTCCGTCGAAGATGATCATCCGCGCTGCCGACGTCTTGCAAGAGGCGCGACGAGTGAACGAGATCGCCGGATCGTCGAGCGTCGAGCCCGACTACTCAGTGGTCGCCGACCGGGTCAGAGACGAAGCGACCGACAACTGGAACGACCAGGTCGCCGTCGACCGGTTCGTTCGCAAGGGCGGCAATTTCGTGCGTGGATGTGGGCAATTGGACGGTCCGAACCGGGTCCTCGTCGGTCACGACGTCTACGTCGCGTCGCGTGGCATCATCCTCGCAACCGGTACATCGCCGGCGGTTCCACCGATTCCCGGCCTGGCCGAGTCGAATCCGTGGACGAATCGCGACATCGTCAAGGTGCGAACTGTGCCGGAGTCGATGATCGTGTTGGGCGGCGGTGCGATCGGGCTGGAACTGGCGCAGGCGTTCTCTCGTTTTGGTTCGGAGGTGACCGTGGTGGAAGCCCTCGACCGGATCCTTGCGTCGGAAGAGCCCGAGACAAGCGAATTGCTCGACGAGGTCTTCTCGAGTGAAGGCATCGACGTTCGAGCGGGTGTCGGGGCAAGCTCGGTGTCTCGTAATCGCAACGGCTTCACCGTGATGCTCGCCGACGGGACATCAATCACTGCGGAGCAACTCCTTGTCGCGGCCGGCCGGATCCCGAACCTGCGTGGAATCGGGCTCTCGACGATCGGCTTGGATGAAACGGCTCGACCGAGCTTCACTGTCGACGAGCACATGCGCGTCAACGGAGTTGCCAAGTTGTGGGCGATTGGTGATATTGCCGGGAAGGGTGCGTTCACCCATATGGCCGTCTATCAAGCCGAGATTGCGTTCGACGACATCATGGAAGTGGCATCACCACGAATCTCGCAGGACCACGCCGTTTCGCGGGTGACCTTTACCGATCCCGAGGTCGGCTCGGTCGGCATGACCGAGGCCCAAGCAAGAGAGGCGGGACTGAACGTCTCAGTCGGACTCGCCGATTCGTCGACGTCCAGTCGCGGTTGGCTGCACGGAGAGGGAAACGAGGGCTTGATCAAACTGATCGCGGACGCCGACAAGGACATCTTGGTCGGCGCATCGTCGGTCGGGCCTCGCGGCGGCGATGTGTTGTCGATGTTCAATTTGGCTGTTCACGCCCGAGTCCCGATTGCCCAGTTGCGCACGATGATCTACGCCTACCCCACCTTCTACCGAGCAGCCCTCGACGCCCTGGCCGCGCTGAATTAGTCCCAATACCGTTGCCCACGTTGCCCGCGTTGCGATCGGAGGTCAGTCGGGGCCGTCGGCTTCGACGTGGTCATTCAAGCTGTGCAGGTAGGCCGTACCCTGCTCACAATCCTTGGCGAGCGGGCACCAGCGGCACGGCGCACCCGGTGACTTGGTTGGTGGTCGACCCTCGACCTGTAGTTCGATCAGGGCGTGGATGCCGTCGAGGGTGCGGCGCAGGGTGGAGCGGAGCATGTTCTCGGTCACGTCTTCGACGATCGGTTGCGCCGCATCGAGGTAGAAACTGGCCAGCTTGCGCGGGGGCACCTGGCGCGACAGTGTTTCGACGAGGGCGTAGAAGCGCAGATCTTCGCGATGGCGGGGAATGACTCGGCCGGTCTTGAGATCCACGATCAGCTTTCGACTCTCGCGCCCTTCTGGCTTGCCCATGGTGAGATCGCTGCGGCCGCGCATCAGGATCGGGCCGTCGAGCGGCCACTGGGTACTGCTCTCTGTGACGGGCCGCGAACGTGCATCCAGCGGTGGGAAGCACTCCATGAACTTGGTGACGTGATCGCCGGCCATTGCCCGCAGATCTGCGAGGTCACCCTGACCGAGGCCCTCCAGCCACGGAGCGAGGCCCCGTTCTTCGTTGATCAGGCGACCGATCGCTTCGTCGACGAGTTCAGCGGGCTCTGGCTCGCCGCGCCAGTTGATCAGTAACTGGATGGCCCGGTGGGCCACCTGGCCGCGGGCGCGCGCTGGAGTCCACGAGAACTCGTCGGGCGCGAGAAACTGGGCCTCGCAGCCAAAGACGCCGGCAAGGGTGTGCTTGGTGACGAAGATGGTGTTGCCGTTCAGGCGGTCGGTGAAATGCGCCAGCGCCTCGGTTGCCTCGTCGCGGAGGTCCTTGACGAACTGTTCGGTGAACACCACCGGCGGCCCACTGCGGCGAAGGATTCCGAGGGTGGATTCCTGCGACGGCGTGAGCCTGCTGGTGGGGGAGGAGAGGTCGCTCACGGCCTGAGACTACAGAGCGGGTGCGCGCACTGGATTGAACGCTCCGTACGCTTCCGTCAGCTTCCGTAACCAGTCGCTGTCATCAGATGTCGGTTCCTGCCCGACATCTGATACCAGCGTCGTTGAGCCCTTGCGGCGCACGACCGACCCTCGGTAACTGTCGCGCACCCCTCTGCCAGAGTGCACGTATGCAGTCCGGCAATGCCATCGAATTCGCCCAAGCGGCCCGAACCCTCACCAACGACGCCCAACGCCGGGGGCTGATTGGACCCAGCTATCGATGTCCACCTCGAATCGTCGGCGTCGACCGATCGTTACGCCGACATGCGGGTGGGGTCACGATTGCCGTCAAGCTGCGCGGTCGCCCGTGGGCTGCGGTACTCGCCGACATGATCGAAGGTGTGATCGCCGCAAACGCAATCGAGCCGGCCAAAGCCTTCCGACTTCGGGCGGAATTATGGGCGTCGCTCGGCTTCGAAGCGACGCCGACAACCACTCGTGTGGCATAGCCTGATTCCTCCACCCGCCCGGGTG
>JANOQU010000072.1:0-6562 GCA_031422355.1 Actinomycetes bacterium | reverse complement strand
GACGCAGCCCGTCGTCACGGCGATCTGATCGTCGAGCTTCGGGCGTTGAAGATCTTTCTTGCTGGTCGTGAGATCGGATCCCTCCGAACGAGGCTGACAGCACTCGCAGGCGACAAAATCGTCAGCGGAGACTCGGAGATGGCGCTGCGGACCGAACTGGGCCGTCTCGACACTGAGGTCATGGCCGCAGAGGCGGAGATGACGGCCCGCGGCGATACCGACATCAGTGACGAGCTCGTTCGAGTCGAACAGCTGCGCGAACGGGCCCGCGGTCTGGCGGCAGTGCTGGTCGAGCGCCGCCGCTCGATGGAGCGCGATCGCGGACAGTTGATGGATGCCGGCGTTGTTGCGAACCTCGAAAACGATGCCGTTCGTTTCGCGGCCGAGCTTGCAGCCGTCCAGGACGATCTTTCTGGACTCGCTCCGCAAGCCGAAGAACTGACCGCCGACGAGGAAGCGTTTGCAATCGAACGCGGGCAGATGACGGCGGTGACCCAGCTGGCCTCGTCGGGCAATGCGGCATCGAGTGCCGCAGCCGAGGTACGCGGAGAGCTGCGTTCTCTGAAGTCCGGGTTGGAGCGAGGCGAAGCCGAACTGCGCCGTCAAATCAGCCGGCTCGACAACCTGCGTCAACGCATCGAGCGGTTGGAATCAGAGACCGTGCGGCTCAAGTCCGAGTGCGAGCAGTCGCAATCGATCGAGGCACCGTTGGTGGCCGAGGTCGAAGTAGCCGAGAGCCGCAGGATTCACGCTGACGCGACGAGCGAGGCTGTCGGCGCATCGCGCCAGGAGGCCAACGAAGCGCTCTCACGGTGGCGTGCCCGGTCCGACGCTCTCCAGCTTGCCCTCGACAGCGCACGTGCCAGAGCCGGAGCAGAGAAGCTCGCTGATCTCGACGGTGTACTCGGCACGATGCTGGAGTTGGTCGAGATCGACCAAGGCTGGGAAGCCGCAGCCGAAGCAGCGATGGGCGAGGCACTGCTCGCAGTCGTCGTTCGCGATCCCGACGCTGCCCGCGCCGCGCTGAAATCACTGCGCTCGTCAAAGACCGCCGGGGCGGTGATCGCCCTCGGTGTTGCCACATCAGCGGCGTCGACGTCGGCGAACGTCATCAGTGTCGGCGAACCGGTCCGGGCCCACGTCCGCGCTCACGCCTCTGAGAACGCGACCAACCGGGGCCAGATCGAGACACTGCTGGACACCCTTGTCGGTGGTGCCGTTCGAGTACAGGATTGGTCGTCAGCGGTCGACGTCGCGATCGCGAATCCCAGTGCCGTCATCGTCACCGCTGACGGCGACCGCTTTGGGAGGGCGGGCTGGCGTCTCGGAGCGTCTGGCGGGGGAGCCACCGCAGCGGCGCTAGAAGAGGCTGTCGAGAACGTCGCCCGTGCAGCGCTCGAGCTGGAACGGGCCGACACCAAGCTCCGTTCTGCCAAGGCAGAGTCGCTCGCAGCGCGCCAATCTGAGTCTGATCTCACCCGCCAACTCGACGCGAACGATGCCCGCTTCGCCGCTGCGTCCGAAGCGTTGGCTCGAGCGCAGGGTGATCGGCGCGAGGCGAGCAACGAGATCGAAACGGTCGAACGCTCGGTCGCCGAGGCCACTGAGCGACTCGACCGGGAACGGATGCGGATCCAAGAACTGGACGCATTGGTGCCGGCGCTGGAAGCAGACGAGCAAGCCGAAGCTGCCGCAGCGAGCGCACGCGGAGAAGCCCGAGCTCGCATCGAGTCGAGCAGTGCGCTGCTCGGGTCGCGCCGAAAGGACCTCGAGGTCCGCAATGCGGCCCTTCACGAGCGTCAGCAGTTTCTCGAGCGGCGGATCGAAGAGACCGAGCGACGGCTGCAAGCGGATGCGATTGCCCGGAACGAGGCGGCACAACGCCGCACTGCGATCGAGCGCAGCCTCGAAGCCGCCACGTCACTGTCTTCGCTCGTTGATTCTCATCGTCTCGCGATCGAGGGTCGGCTGGCCACACTGCACGACCAGCGTCGACGACAGAGTGAAGCCGTTCGAGCGCTCGTGACCCGCCTCGACGAGACCCGCAGGGCTCGGTCGGCCGCTGAGAAGCAACTCGACGAAACTCGCGAGCGTGCCAGGCGTGTCGAAGTCGAAGAGGCCGAGGCTCGGATGCGGCTCGAGGCAGCAGTCGAGACCCTCCGACGCGATCTCGAACTGGAACCCGAGGCCGCAGAGGCAGCGGAAATGCCGGCTCTCGGCGACGGGGTTTCGGCATCAGCGAGGGTTCGTGACCTCGAACGAGAACTACGCCTTCTCGGCCCGATCAACCCACTTGCTCTCGAAGAGTTCAACGAACTGCAGGAACGCCACCGTTTTCTGGAAGCGCAGCTGGAGGATGTCCGAAACACTCGGCGCGAACTGTCACGCGTGATCAAAGCCGTCGACGCAGAGATCCAGTCCGTGTTCGCTGCTGCCTTTGCCGATGTGAGCGTGAACTTCACGAGTTTGTTCACGATGCTGTTCCCCGGTGGCGTCGGCCGGTTGATCCTGACCAACCCTGATGACTTGCTGAACACAGGCATCGAGGTCGAGGCCAAGCCCAGTGGCAAGAACGTCAAGAAGCTGTCGCTGCTGTCCGGTGGGGAACGGTCCCTCACCGCATTGGCGTATCTGTTCGCCGTCTTCCGCAGCCGCCCGTCGCCGTTCTACGTGATGGACGAGGTCGAGGCCGCTCTGGACGACGTCAATCTCCATCGCTTCCTGAGCCTGATCACCGAGTTCCGCAGAGATGCCCAATTGCTGATCGTCAGCCACCAGAAGCGAACGATGGAAGCTGGCGACAGCCTGCTCGGAGTCAGCATGCAACCGGGAGGAAGCTCCAAGCTCGTCACTGAACGTCAGACCGCCAACGCGTGATCTGACCTGGTGCTCGCGCCTCGCGCCGGCAATCGCAATTCCGGTCGTCCAATGGCGACTATCGTTGCCGAATCGTGACGCAGCCCATGCGTGGCGAATCGATCAACGGAGAACCCAACGCATCGTGAGCGAATTGGTTGCGACCAGTCAGACCTTGGGCATCAGCTCGCCACCTGATCGGAGCGCGCTGGCGATTCAGTTGGTCAGACTTCGGAAGAATTTCGGCGACGTCGTTGCCGTCGATGACGTCGACCTCGAAATCGGCGAGGGCGAGTTCTTCTCGCTGCTCGGACCGTCGGGCTCTGGCAAGACAACGGTGTTGCGGATGATTGCCGGATTCGAACTCCCGACTGCCGGTGCGGTTCTACTGCAGGGCCGCGACGTTACGGGGCTGGCGCCGTATGACCGCGATGTCAACACCGTCTTTCAGGACTATGCACTGTTCCCGCATATGACCGTTCAACGCAACGTCGAGTACGGCCTGAAAGTCAAAGGTGTCGGCAAAGCCGAGCGTCGTCGCAGGGCTGGCGAGATGCTCGAGGCGGTCCGTCTCGGAAGTTTTGGCAATCGCAAACCGAACGAGATGTCAGGGGGACAGCGTCAGCGCGTTGCGCTTGCGCGGGCGCTGGTGAACCGGCCAAAGGTTCTGCTCCTCGACGAACCTCTGGGAGCCCTTGATCTCAAGTTGCGTGAGGAGATGCAGGGCGAATTGAAATCGATTCAGCATGAGGTCGGCATCACGTTCGTTTTCGTCACCCACGATCAGGGCGAGGCGCTCAGCATGAGTAGCCGGATCGCGGTGTTCAACAACGGTCGAGTCGAACAGGTCGGCTCACCCCAGGACATCTACGAGCGACCGAGCACAGCGTTCGTCGCGAATTTCGTCGGGAGCTCGAACGATCTGTCGGCCGAATTGTCGTTCGCCCTGTTGGGGGTCGCTGCCCCGCACATGCTTCGCCCCGAGCGGGTTCGGGTGCAAAGTCTTGCTGCATCGATCAACGACGACGAGGTCGCCGCGATCGGCGTTGTCGACGACATCCACTATCTCGGTGCCGAGAGCAAGGTTCGTGCCCGGCTCGAAGACGGCACGCACCTGATCGCCAGCGTGTCCAGCAATGGGCTCGGCGAGGTGGCCATTGGCCATCCGATTCAGATGGTTTGGTCGCGACACGCGGCCTCGGCCGTCACTCATTCCACAGAACAAGGGGAGAAGCAATGAGAAAGCAACGATTGGTTGGTGCCATCGGCACCTCGCTCGTTCTGATGCTGGCCGCATGCGGCAGCGACGAAAAAGCGGCAACAACGAACCCACCATCCACGAGCCCGCCAGCGACAGCGGCTGCGCCTGACACAACAACTGTCGCCGAGGCGGCCGAGACCACGGCCGCCGCCGTTGAAACGACGGCAGAAGCGACCGAGGAAACAACGGCCACCGAAGAGACAACCGCGACCGAAGAAACCGAGGCGACGGAGGACACAGAGGAGACAACCGACGACGGCGGCCCGGCCACCGAACTCGGTGAAGGCGAGGGCGAACTGAACATCATCGTCTGGGCCGGCTACGCCGAGGATGGATCCACAGATCCCGCATACGACTGGGTCACTCCGTTCGAGGACGAAACCGGTTGCGCAGTCAACGTCAAGATCGGCAACAGCAGTGACGAGATGGTGCAACTGATGCAGACCGGTGAGTACGACGGTGTCTCTGCCAGCGGCGATGCGACGACGCGGCTGATCGAGGGCGGCGAAGTGGTGCCGGTCAATACCGACCTCATCCCGAACTACGCAGATGTCTTCGAGGGCTTGAAGTTGAAGCCATGGAACAGCGTGGATGGCCAGGAGTTCGGCGTGCCCCACGGCCGCGGAGCGAACCTTCTGGTCTATAACACCGAGGCCTTCCCGGAGCCGCCCGACTCGATCAACGTCATGTTCGAGCCAAGCGAGGTCGCTGGTTCGATCAGCGTGTACGACAGCGCGATCTACATCGCGGACGCAGCCATCTACCTGATGTCGGCACAGCCTGAACTTGGCATCACGAATCCGTACGCGCTCGACGAAGATCAGTTCGCTGCTGCGATCGCGGTCCTCGAGGAGCAGGAGGCGATTGTCGGCCAATATTGGGCTGCGTACACCGATCAGGTGGCCGAACTCGAAGCTGGCACGGCTCTCGTCGGCACGACATGGCAGGTCATCGTCAACATTGCCCAGGGCAACGGGGCGTTGATCGATGCCGTCAAGCCCAAGGAGGGCGCAACCGGTTGGTCAGACACGTGGATGCTGTCGGCGCAAGCCAAGAATCCGAACTGCATGTACATGTGGATGAACCACATCATCTCGCCGGAGGCCAACGCAGCGGTTGCGGAGTATTTCGGTGAGGCACCGAGCAACGCACTCGCCTGCGGTATTGTCAGCGAGGGGTTTTGCGAGACCTTCCACGCGGAGGACGAGGAATTCTGGACCGATGTCTGGTACTGGACCACGGCCACGACGAGTTGCCTCGATGGCCGCACCGATGTGGAGTGCGTGCCCTACAGCGATTGGGTGACCGCATGGGCAGAGCTTCGGGCCTGACCTGAACGTTCAATCGATCGAGCGGTGCCCGATGAGGGCACCGCTCGACCGATTTCGATCTCACTGACGATGGTTGCCGCCCTTCACGACATCGAGTCCAGCCCGACCGGGTTTGTCGGCGTCCCGGCGCGTCTCAGCCGATTCTTTCGTCGGCATCGGCGACTCTCGCTTTTTGTCACGCTCGGCGCGCCGGTCGCTTGGATGCTGGTGATCTACATCGGATCGCTGTTCATCCTGGTTTCCGCGGCGTTCTTCAAGATCGACGAGAACAACAAGGTCACTACCGAATTCACCACGGAGAACATCTCGACAGCCGTGACGACCGGCAGCTACATCGAAGTCGTCGTCCGCAGCGTCGCGATCGCGCTGGCGGTGACGGCGCTGTGCCTCGCGATTGCCTTGCCGATGGCGTTCTATATCGCCAAGGTCGCCAAGCCCCGCTGGCGCAGAAGTCTGATCGTCGCCGTGCTGCTGCCGTTATGGGCCGGCTATCTGGTCAAGGGCTACGCGTGGAAGAGCATCTTCACACCCGACGCCGGAAAATTCGCAGCCCGCAAGGGCGGTGGCTTTCTCGAGGCCACGATTGGGTGGACACCGGGATTCGGCAAGCTCGCGATCGTCATCACGCTTGCCTATCTCTGGCTGCCGTACATGGTGCTGCCGATCTACTCGGGCTTCGAACGATTGCCCGGGTCGTTTCTCGATGCTGCCGGCGACCTCGGCGCGCGCCCATTCCGCACCTTTCGCGGTGTGATCATGCCGATGATGGTGCCGTCAATCGCCGCAGGCTCGATCTTCACGTTCTCGCTCTCGCTCGGCGACTACATCACCCCCAACATCATCACGGGCGGCAAAGTGCAGATGATCGGCAACGTGATCGACAAGCTGCAAACGCTCAATCCGGCGCTCGCCGCCGCGCTCACGCTGTGGCCGATCGCCATCATCCTCGTCTACCTCAGCGGCATGAAGTACCTACGCGCGTTCGAAAACGTCTGATGAAGCTGTCGTTGTTCTCCCGTATCGGCCTCGGCGGCATCACCGTGTTCGGGCTGCTCTTCCTCTACGTGCCGCTGCTCGTGGTGGTCGTGCTCTCGTTCAACACGGCCGACTCGTC
>JANOQU010000071.1:0-4183 GCA_031422355.1 Actinomycetes bacterium | reverse complement strand
CCGTCGGTCACGAACCGCTCGGCTCGGCATGATCGTGGTCAGGTCCCCACTGTTGGGCGCCCGGTCGAACCAGCCGAAGACCGGAGCGCGTCGCTGTACTTGCTGGGCCGATTGCGGTGTTGCCGAAGCGTTCGCGGATGGCGTCGATCGCGGCTGAGGCGTCGGTCCAGTCTCTCGGCCGGCCATCCGTCGACCGACCGTCGTCGAGTTGGTCGATCAGTTGGTCGAGGCGAAGCTGCTCGGCTGGCTCGCCGAAGTTCGAACTGTGGACTCCGATCAGGCGGACTCCTGGGGTCGGGTCGACGCTCGCCAGCAACGGACCGGCTGCCGCCAGAATTGCGTTCGCCGTCGAGATCGGCGACGGAAGCGTCGCCGACCGGGTGATCGTGACGAACCCGGCGAATCGCACCTTGAGCGAAATCGTCCGCGCTCCGATGCCGGCCGCCCGGAGGCGAGAGGCGACAGCATCGCTGAGACGGACGAGTTCGGTACGGAGCTGGTCATGGCTGTACAGGTCCCTGGCGAACGTCTCTTCGTGGCCGATCGACTTCGTGACCCGGTCTGGTTCGACAGGCCGATCATCGAGCGCCTGCGAGAGCGCGAACAGATGGCGGCCGCTCGCTCGACCCAACGCTGCGACCAACGTGGGCTCACCCAGCCTGTAGAGATCCCCCACCGACGCCACTCCGAACCGTTGCAACTTCTCCAGAGTCGCTGGTCCAACACCCCACAGTCGTTGAACGGCAAGGGGATGGAGGAATTCGATCTCCCGTCCAGGCGGAACTTCGAAAACCCCCCGACCGGGTTGCACCCCCTCGGGCGTCACGTTCGGCTTGGCCGCAACCGACGCCAGTTTGGCGAGAAACTTGTTCGGCGCCACACCGACCGAACACGACAGATCGAGACGCGAGTGCACCCGCTCACGGATGAACCGTCCGATCTCGACCCCGTCTCCCAGTAGTCCCAGCGAGCCGGTCACGTCGAGAAATGCCTCGTCGAGCGACAAGGGCTCGACGATCGGGGTTGCCTCATCGAAGATCTCCCGAACGTCTCGACTGACCTGCGCATACAGCGCGTGATCACCCGGAAGAAAGACCGCGTGCGGGCACTTTCTGCGTGCAACAGCTCCGGGCATGGCCGAAAACACTCCGTACCGTCGAGCCTCGTACGAAGCCGCTGCGACCACGCCTCGTGGACCAGTTCCCCCCACGACCACCGGTTGTCCGACGAGTTCAGGATGGCGGCGGAGTTCGACCGACACGAAAAATGCATCCATATCCACGTGCAAGATCGTTCGTGTTGCCGGTCTGGAGTCGCGTCGAATCGTCATGGGTAGCGCTGCTCGACCCGGGCGGTCGAACGGTCCGCGCCGTACAGACGGAACTCGAACCTGTCGACTGGCTCCAAGCCGCCATGCAACCATGCAAGGACTGGGACGCGTACCCATATTGGGGAGCCGACGAGAAGTTCCTCGACGTGGTCGAGGTCGACGAACAACGCCTGTTCGACGATGCGGTCCGGGTCGTTGAGGGAAATCTCGCCATGAGCGGCCGTTGCGAACCATGACTCGACTGTCATCTCCCAACCCATTTCCGGTGCCATGACCGACACGGTGTAGTGATGACCGAGCCACTCCGGCACATGGAGGCCGGTTTCCTCGAGGACTTCTCGGGCGATTCCTGACGGCACTGACTCACCCTCGTCGATCACACCGCCGGGGGGCGTCCACTCGATGTGGCCCTGACGACGTCGGTTCGCGGTGAGCAGGAGTTGATCGTCGACGACGACAAGCCCACCGCCGACCAGAAACGATCGAATCGCCGGCTGTCGCACTGCGTCAGCCACCATGATGACGACGTTGGCGGCGACCACGACGATCGCCGACCCAAAGTTGCATCACCATCAACAAAGCCTCACGAATGATTCCCTGCGACATCTTCGACTCGCCGACCGTGCGGTCTTTGAACGTGATCGGAATCTCGACGATCCGTCCGCCGGCGCGGACCAACCGGTGAGTCATTTCGATCTGGAATCCGTAGCCCTCGGCGGACACCGTCTCGAAATCCATCAGATCGAGGAGAGCGCGGCTGTCGTAGGCCCGAAATCCGGCAGTGGCATCATTGATCGCCAAGCCGAGAACTCCGGCGGCGTATCGGTTTCCCCAGCGCGACAGCATTCTGCGCTTGCGCGGCCAGTTCTCTGTGATGCCTCCAGGCACGTACCGGCTTCCGAGCGCAAGGTGTGCGCCGTGTTCGACGGCCGAAACGAGAGCTGGAATCATCGCTGGATCATGGGAGAAATCTGCATCGATCTGGATGCAGATATCTGCGCCGCCGTCGATCGCAACCCGCATGCCAGCACGGTAAGCAGTGCCGAGCCCAGCCTTTGCCCCTCGACGCAGCACCGTGACGCTGCCCAACTCGTCCGCGAGGGATTCGGCAATGTCGGCGGTTCCGTCAGGGCTGTTGTCGTCGACGACGAGCACAGCGACATCCGGAGCATGCTTGCGGATGGCTCGACACAACTTCTCGATGTTGTCGGCTTCGTTGTAGGTGGGCACGATGGCCACGGAACGCACCGCCGCAGCCTAATCGCAGGGGTGTGGGGTGAACGTTTCGGCGCACAGTTCGCCCTACGATGCCAGACGTGCCCGACAACCCCGATCAGCGCCCGCTGTCCGCACTCCCATCACCCGCGGCCCGCGCCGCTGCGTTCGTGGCGATCATTCTCGGCGGGCTCGCCGGTGGCCTGATCGGGTACAGCCTGGTCCGGGTTCAATGCGACGGAGAATGCGGTGCCGGCAGGGGGCTCGGCGCATTCGCCGGTGCTGCAGTAGCGGCTGTCGGTATGAGTGTCGTCGCCGTGCTGGTCCTTCGTGCGATCGGGGAATGGAAAGACATCGAAGATCGTCGCAGACGACCCGACCAACCGCCTCGCCAATGATCGCTGACGATCTCGGCGTCGAACTTGTCGTTCTCGCATCCGACCTCGCCCGGCGAGCCGGCGCGCTGATCAGTGATGCGAGACGCCGTGGAACCGGCGATGTCCAAACCAAGGCGACCTCTACTGACATGGTGACCGAATACGACCGGGCATCTGAGCGACTCATTGTTTCGGCCCTCCGCCAGACCCGGCCAGATGACGCGATCATCGGCGAGGAAGGCACCGCCGTCGCCGGTACGAGTGGCGTGCATTGGCTGATCGACCCGATCGACGGCACGACGAACTTCTTCTATGGCCTCGCTGGTTATGCGGTTTCGATTGCCGCATGCGACGAGGTCGGGCCACTTGCGGGCGCCGTCTACGTCCCAGCCACTAAAGAACTTTTCAGCGCTTCTCGTGGCCACGGATCAACCGTCAACGGCACTCCGATCCATTGCTCGTCCACGACCGAACTCTCCAATGCGCTACTTGCAACCGGCTTCAGCTACCACGCCGATCGACGCCGCCATCACATGCGGCGTTTGCAGCACGTCATCGGCGAGATCCGAGACATTCGCCGACTGGGCGCCGCCGCGCCGGACCTGTGCTACGTGGCAGCAGGTCGAGTCGACGCGTATTTCGAAGAGCATCTTGGCCCCTGGGATCTCGCCGCAGGGGAACTCATCGCCCGCGAGGCAGGCTGCATTCTCGGCGACCTCGTCGGCGGACCGGTTCGGCCCGCACAGGTTCTCGTCGCCAATCCGACCTTGTTCGAACCGCTTCGAGCACTGATCAACGAGGCCGACCGACTCGCCCACTGACGGTCAGGGCCGATGTTCGGGCGCTACCAGTTCAACCGTGCCGGGGGGCCTACACTCTCGGTCGTGGGAACCAGAATTCTGACCGTCGAAGACGACGAGCGCATCCGAACGGCTGTGAAACTGGCCCTCGAGGACGAGGGCTGGACTGTCGACGAGGCAGGCAGTGGAGAAGAGGCGATCGAACTGTTCCATCGCTCAGCGCCTGATGTCGTCCTGATCGACATCATGTTGCCTGGAATCGACGGATTCGAACTCTGCCGGCACCTGCGCAAGACCAGCGATCTACCGATCGTGATGGTGACTGCTCGCGCCGACACTCACGACATCGTCGCCGGCCTCGAAGCTGGCGCCGATGACTACCTCACCAAGCCTTTCGCTCCGAAGGAGCTTTCAGCTCGAATTCGAGCGCTCCTGCGACGGATCAGGCCCATGAGCCCCGG
>JANOQU010000070.1:0-6365 GCA_031422355.1 Actinomycetes bacterium | reverse complement strand
CGCGCTGCTCGAATGGCGGCGAATGCAGCCAGGGTCGCAGCGCGAAGACGACATCGTCGCCGAGGTAGCGAAGGCTGACGGCCCTTCGCCTTGCTTGGTGCCCGCCAGCAGTTCCGGGTGCCCCATGCAAAATGCGGAACGAAAACGCGATCACATCACCGGGCTCCACGTCGAAACTGACGATCTCGTACTGATCGCGGCGCGCGTCGATGTCTGGCACCAGTTCGAAGTCGCCTCTGGCCTCGTCGTAGGCAACGCTGTCGGCAAAGCGGCGTGGGACAAAGGATCGATGCCAGCGATGCGAGCCAACTAGGAACTCCACGCCGGTGCTTGCTGGAACGGCGTCGAGGGCGATCCAGAAGCTGACATTCTGCTCGCCGTCGACGCAGTAGTACGGCTGATCGTGATGCCATGGGGTGATCTCATTGGTCCCTGGTTCCTTCACAAGAACGTGCTCGTGGAAGAACCGAACCGAGCGGCTTCCCATCAGTTGTGCCGCTGCGGCACCAAGTCGAGCGTCCAGCGCAAGGTTGCGGTACGCGGGAATTCGCTGCCAGTTGACGTAGTCGCCAAAGAACCGACCGGTCTGGCCGGACGGGGTGTAGTCGCTCGCCCAATCGCTTGGATGGGCCAGGTTGAAATCGACGGCGTCGCCGAGCGATTCCAGTTGGCCGGCGTTCACGGCGGAGCGAATCAGTGTGACGCCGTCGCGCTGAAATCCGTCGACACTGTCCTGGGTGACCAGGGGCAGCATCGCCGGATCGCTCACAACAGGACCTCGAAGAAGACGACCGACATCCCAGCCGGATCAACGATCGTGAAGTTGCGATGTCCCCACGGTTGGACGGCCAATGCTGCCGTCACGGCGACGCCAGCTGACACGACTGTCTCGTGGACAGCGACCACGTCGTCGACCTCGACAGCGATAAAGACGCCCGTCGTCGGCTCAACGGTGCCTGGTTCGGCGGTCAGGAGTTCAACTCGGGCCGAATCGCCGAAGCCGTAGATCCGTCCGGGTGTCGGATCGTCCCACTCCTTGGTGATCGGCCAACCGAGCACGTCGCCGTAGAAGCGACAGCACTCGTCGAAGCGGTCGGTGTGGCGCACGATTCGCAGTTCACCCATGTCCTGCATCGTAGAGAGGGCGAGTACCGAGTGCCCTACGATGCACGCGATGCAACGGGACGATTCGAGCGAGATCGACTTTCCCAATGCCCGCGTCGTCTCGTCGAGGTGGGTCGACTGGCGTCGCCGAATCGATATCGACGACTACGACGCTCGATTCGAGCGGATGGAAGCGACGGGCCAGGATGTGCACGGTGAGGCCGATTTGATCGCTCACTTCAGTGCCGAACTCGATGCCCACCTCAGTGCGACCCCGATCCTGGATGCCGGGTGCGGGACGGGTCGCATTGCGATCGAGTTGGCGCGTCGCGGCTGCGATGTGGTCGGAGTCGACCTCGACGCCGACATGATCGCCGCAGCGCGTCGCAAGGCCCCTGACGCGACGTGGATCGTCGACGACCTGGCCCGGATGCGGTTGCAACGCAACTTCGGCGTGATCGCAATGCCTGGCAACGTGATGATCTTCTGCGAACCCGGCGATCGGCGCGCGATCGTGGAGAATCTGGCCGATCACCTGCTGCCTGGTGGACTCCTCATCGTCGGTTTCTCGCTGGAACACGGCGGCTACACGCTGGATGAATGGGACGAGCACTGCATGGGCAATGGCTTCATCCTCCTGCATCGTTTCGGTACGTGGTCTCGCGCAGACTTCGAGCGGGGCGGCGCGTATCACGTGTCGGTCCACCAACTCAATCGGTCTCCAGTCCAGCAGTAACCACCGCCGACCGCCCACATAGTCTCCGGTGCGATGCACGAACTGGATGCCCATCTCGGGGGCCGACGCCCGTTCGGCCTGAACTATTGGCCGCTCGCCGAGGATGATCCCGGCGTCGACATTGGACGCGAGAGCATCCGGCTGATATCGCCAGACGGTGCGTTGGTGAGAGGCGTGCTCTGGACCCCGCCTGCTGGTAGGCCGTGGAAGACAGCGGTGATCCTCAGCCATCCGCGCGGCGATTTCAGCGTGCACTACGCATGTCCACTCCTGGCTGCCGCTGGATACGCCGTGCTTGGCTTCGGAACGCGATATATGAACAACGACACCGACTGCCTGCACGAGTCATGCATCGTCGACGTCAAAACGGTGCACGACGAGATGCGTCGCCGTGGTGCCGAGGCGGTTGTTCTGCTCGGCAATTCCGGAGGCGGGTCGTTGATGGCGATGGCTTCTGCGCAGCTTGGAATTGGCGATGGCTGGGTCGGCATGGCTGCTCATCCCGGTGAAGGGGTGTTCATGCTGCAGGTCATCGATCCCAGCGTCGCTGACGAGAATGACCCGTTCTCGACCGTCCCGGAATTGGACATGTACAACCCTGACAACGGTTGGCAGCCGTGGCCGGAGCCGTGCTCGTACGATCCCGATTGGCTGGCCACGTATCGACTGGCCCAGATCGCGCGAGTCGCCCGAATCGATGCGATTGCGAAGGCCTCGATCTCCGATGCGGCCGAGGCGGGCCAGCAGTTGCGTGCCACGGATCGAAGCGACCCGACGGCATGGCGGAACCTTCGACGCCGCGCAGTGTTCACGAAGTACCTCACGATCTACCGAACACTGGCGGACCCTGCCTACCTCGACCTGTCGATCGATCCAGACGAACGGCCAATGGGCTCGTTGTTCGCGTTCCCAGACCCGCTCGACGCGAACTACGGCCGCGGTGGACTCGCCAGGACGATGACCGCGCGCGGCTGGCTCAGTACGTGGTCCGGCCTGAGCAGCCACGCCAAATTGGCTGACACCATGCCGAACGTCACGGTGCCGACGATCTTGATCCACCCAACGGCCGACACCGAGATCCGAGTCCGTCAAGCAGCCGAGATCGTGCGCAACTCGGGGGCTGCGGACAGTACCTATGTGGAGATGAAAGGTGCTCCGCACTACCTGGAAGGGCATCGCCGCGAGGCGCTGGCAATTGTCGCCGATTGGCTTGGTCAGCGCTTCCCGTAAGGTTCGATCATGAGCGATCGCGTCAACCCCGAAGCCGTCACGTATCGAAGCGATGGTGCGGTCGCCGTGATCACGATCGATCGGCCAGAAGTTCGCAATGCCGTCGATGGACCGACCGCCGTGCTGCTCGCTGCGGCAGTTCGCAGGTTCGAAGCCGATGATGCCCTCTCGGTTGCGGTCCTCACCGGCGGTAGCGGAACGTTCTGCGCCGGTGCTGATCTGAAGGGAATCGCCGACGGCAGGGGAAACAGGGTTGAAACCGACATGTCGGTCGATGGGCCAATGGGGCCGACCCGGATGCTTGCGGGCAAGCCGATCATCGCCGCTGTCGAAGGTCATGCCGTCGCTGGCGGCCTCGAACTCGCGCTGTGGTGCGACCTGCGAGTCGCTGCGACGAACGCTGTGTTCGGTGTGTTCTGCCGACGGTGGGGCGTGCCTCTGATCGACGGCGGAACGATCCGGCTGCCGCGCCTGATCGGCCACAGCCATGCTCTCGACCTGATCCTGACAGGTCGGGGCGTGAGCGGCGATGAGGCGAAGATGATGGGTCTTGCCAACCGTCTCTGCGAACCGGGCGATTCGTTGCGGACGGCCATCGAACTCGCCACCCAGATCGCCGCATTCCCGCAGCAGTGCATGCGCAGCGATCGTCGTAGCTCCTACGAGCAGTGGGGTCTGGACATCGCGGATGCACTCTCCGTCGAAACTGCGTCCGGTCTCGACGTGATCCGCAGCGGCGAGACTCTGGCTGGCGCTTCCCGCTTTGCCAACGGCGAGGGTCGCCATGGGCAAGGCGTCTGAACCGTCGCGCCTGAACGCTCAGTGGTCAATTCGTGCACTTGCCGGGGTCGATGCCCGTGACCGGGTCGGCGTCCGCTGCGGCTGACGCAAGAGCTTCGAGCGTCGACGTGTTCGTCGCGAACGCATTGCCTACCGATGTTTGCGACTTGGAGTAGACCACGCCTCCCGCAGCCCCATTCGGGCCGACGAGGACCGCCCCGGAGTCTCCCGGCTCGACGTCGGCCTCGACTCGGTAACCCACTCGCCCGACCTTTCCCTCGCCGTAGATGTCGGTGATGTTGACGATCGCCGGATTGAGAATCGTGAACGGTTCGATCGTGGCGGCTTCATCTCTGAACACGACGAGTACACCCTCGTCGCCGCTGACCAAGTCAACGATCGGCAATGCCGGCAGCGTCAGATCGGTGCCGAGCAACGCGAGGTCGTTGCCGATATCGATGGCCAGCAGAACCGTTGCGACGGCATGGTTCGCTGCGTCACCCGGCTGTCGTGCCGGCCGGGCGAGGATCGCCTCTCCTCCGGCCACGACGTGAGCCGCCGTGAGGATGTAACGCTGGCCGTTGGCGGTCTCAATCATCGACCCGGCACCGCGCACGGGCTCGGTCCTGCATCCCGTGACCCGAATGTCGAGGGCGCTTGCGAGAGCGGTCTCGGCCGCTCGCGGCAACAATGGTTGCTCGTCACTGCAACCGACCACGCTCGTCGCCGACGCCAGGATCTCGACCGTAACGAGCGCCAATGTCGATGCCCTGATCGGACGAATCCGAGGGGCAGTGCGTTGTAAGGGACGCATTCGCATCAGGAGTCGATGCGGCGGGTCGTTCGGCGTTCGATCAGCGCCGGCGACATGACGACGTGGTCCGCCTTCGGTGCCGGGTCGCCGGAGTCCCGGCTGGTCATCGAGGTCAGCAGTGCCGTGAACGCAACCCGACCCATCTGCTCTCGCGGCTGATCGACCGTCGTCAAGGAGATGTGGTGGAGCGCGGCCAACGAGGTGTTGTCGTAGCCGACGATCGACACGTCGCTGGGCACGTCGAGACCGGCCTGTTCGAGGCGATCGAGTGCACCGACGGCGAGCAGGTCGTTGCTCGTGAAAAGCGCGGTGGGCATCGGTCCGGTCAGCATTGCGTTCACGGCACTCGCTCCGGCCTGCTCGGTGAAGTCCGCTGGGATCACTCGTGCGAAGTGACCAATGCCGAAATCCTTCATCGCTGCCAGATAGCCCGATCGGCGCGGCGCCGCTCCGGCACCTCGGCCGCCGTCGATATGGACGATGTGACGATGGCCGAGACCGACGAGATGTTGGACCGCGAGTCGGGCCCCCATTCGATCGTCGCTCGTGACGGTCGAAACAATGTCGGACGAAATGGCTCGGCCCACGGACACCAACGGAACCTCCTTGGCGACCTCCTCGATTCGCTTTGGTGCCAGGCGACAACCGGCGACCACGATGCCGTCGAGACCATTCGCCAGAAACGACTCCAGCACCTGATCCTCGTGGACAGCCGAGCGGCGGCCGCTACCAAGAATGGTCCGGTATCCGGCGGCATCGGCTGCAGCGAAGATGCCGTCCGCGATCTCGGCGAACCAGGGGTTGTGGAGGTCGTTGAGCAGGACACCGATCGTCATCGTGCGTCGTGAAGCGAGGTTTCGGGCCATCAAGTTCGGCCGGTATCCCATCTTGGTCGCGGCTTCTTGGACCAGAGCGCGGCTTGCCCGACTAACGCGAGGCGAATCGCGCATTACCAGCGAGACCAGCGCCCGAGACACGCCGGCTTCGGCCGCCACATCTTCCAACGTCACTCGCCGCACTGGTACTCCCTCCGAGATCGGCCAGATGCGTCCGGCTGAAAGTTGCCTCTTGACAATACCTTCGTCGACTCTAGGCTGTGGAGCGCTCCATTGATTAGAGCGCTCTACAGAATGCACCGAAGCCGATGAACTCAGGGGACACCGCGCATGCCAACCATCAGTCACGACGTCATCCGAATCGCGATCCTCGGTGTCGGTCGAATCGGCAAGATGCACGCCGAACTCGTTGCTCGTCGAGTACCGGGGTTGTCGCTCGCATACGTCCAGGATCTGAACGCCGCGACGGCCGAGGCTGTCGGTACAGAACTCGGCGTACCGTTCACAACCGACGTCGACATCGTGCTCGGATCTGCTGATGTCGATGCCGTCGCGATCTGCAGCAGCACCGACACCCACGTCGAACTCCTCATCGCAGCAGCGCGCGCTGGCAAGGCGATCTTTTGCGAAAAGCCGATCTCGCTTGACCTCGCTCAGGTCGACGATGCCCTCGCGATCGTCGCCGCCTCCGGTGTGCCGTTGCAGATCGGATTCAACCGTCGATTCGACCCGGCCCACGCTTCGGTGCGCGACGCCGTTGTCGATGGTGCCGTTGGCGACGTGCACCTGGTGCGAATCACCAGCCGCGATCCGGCACCACCGCCGATCGAATACGTCAAAGTTTCGGGAGGCCTGTTCCTCGACA
>JANOQU010000069.1:0-6648 GCA_031422355.1 Actinomycetes bacterium | reverse complement strand
TGCGGTCCTCTCCGGTGCCGCCGCTGCCCGACTGCACGGCTTCGATGGGTTCGCCGACATCAATCGAATCATCGTCGTGATTCCACACGGTCGATCGATTCGTGCCGCCAGAGGAGTGACCGTCGTGACGGCTCGGTATCTGCCTGCAATGGACCTGACGACCGTCGATGGAATTCGCACCCTCACGATCGCAGCGACGCTGGTGTCACTCGCGCGGGTTCGGCATTCGTCGCTCTCTCAGGCGCTCGACTCAGCACTGCGTGATGGCAGCGACGCAGCCGAATTGAGGCGTGAGTTCGAGCGTCATCGTCGCAATGGATGCCGTGGCCCGGCCGACCTCGTCGCACAGCTCGACCAGCGTGTGGACACCACGTTGCCGCGCAGTTGGTTCCAACGGCTGGCGAGCGGGTTACTGAAGGCGCACGGCATCTCGATGATCGACGAGTGGACCGTTCGCGATACCAACGACAACGTGCTCGCTGAACTCGACCTGGCCTGTACCCAATGGCTCGTCGGAGTCGAATGTCAGAGTTGGCGTTGGCACGCAACGCCATCGGCTCAACGGGCCGACGCAGTTCGCAAGCGCCGACTGCGGCGTCTCGGTTGGGACATCATCGAGTTGTGGTGGAGCGATCTCGATCGTGTCGATGAGATCGTCGCCGACATCCGCGCCGCGATCGAACGGGCGCAACTAGTGAGCGCAGGCGAGGGAAATCGATGAGCCGAGAATCTGGCTGTGTCGATCGGCCGAAAATTGTCGATTGACGCAGCCAGTTGGCAAGCCAGGGTCGAAGCGGACCGGGCCGGACGCTCGGGCGTCAGTTACCAATCAGCGCGGCGGCAGGACTACGGTCGTGATTACCCGGTTCGGGTCCCCAAAAATCGCATCACGAAAGGCCGTCCTACTGATGGCACAGGCAATTTCCTCCCGGCGATCTCCAGTCAGCGGCACCGCTTCGAAGGCTCGGAAACGCAAGCCGTTCCTGCTCGATCTCTACTCCACGTCGCTCGGCAAGAAGTACGTCATGGCGATCACCGGCATCATGATGATCGGGTTCGTCGTTGCCCACATGATCGGCAACTTGAAGATGTATCTCGGTGCCGAGGATCTCAATCATTACGGCGAATTCCTTCGCGAGTTGCTGGTCCCGATCATGCCTCGCACGGTATTCCTGTGGATCCTGCGGGCGGGCCTCCTCGTCGCAGTGGCATTGCACATTCACTCGGCCTACGGCCTCACCGTGATCAACCACAAAGCTCGCGCCGTCAAGTACCAGTCGCCGCGTGACTACCAGGTCGCGAACTTCGCCAGTCGCACGATGCGTTGGACAGGCATCATCATTACGTTGTTCGTCCTGTGGCACCTTGCCGACCTGACGTGGGGCACCGTGACGGCAGTCGGCACAGATGGCACGTTCGTACGCGGTCACGCCTACGAGAACTTGGTGCTCAGCTTCGAGCGGATTCCAGTCGCAATCTTCTACATCGTTGCCAACATCGCACTCGGAATCCACCTGTTCCACGGAGTATGGAGCCTGTTCCAGAGTCTCGGAATCAACAATCCCCGGTTCAATAAATGGCGCCGCCACATCTCGGTCGGAATCGCCGGTCTCGTTGTCGTCGGCAATGTGTCCTTCCCGGTCGCCGTCCTCGCCGGCATCGTCGGCTGAGCCAGTTGCAAAAGAGAGTCTGAACATCATGACGACAGCAACAGATCCCCGTCTGCATTCGAAGATCCCTGACGGCCCAATGGCCGACAAGTGGAACAACTACAAAGACGACATGAAGTTGGTCAACCCCAACAACAAGCGCAAGTTCAAAGTAATCGTGGTCGGTACGGGCCTCGCCGGTGCATCGGCCGCAGCGACGCTCGCGGAGCTCGGCTACCAAGTCGACGCGTTCACATTCCACGATTCTCCGCGCCGGGCCCACTCGATCGCAGCCCAGGGTGGAATCAACGCTGCCAAGAACTACCGCGGCGACGGCGACAGTGTCCACCGGCTGTTCTACGACACCGTCAAGGGTGGCGACTTCCGCGCCCGTGAGGGCAACGTGCACCGCCTGGCCGAGGTCAGCGTCGACATCATCGACCAGATGGTTGCTCAAGGCGTTCCGTTCGCTCGCGAGTACGGCGGTTTGCTGGACAACCGCAGTTTCGGTGGCTCACAGGTCAGCCGAACGTTTTACGCTAGGGGCCAGACCGGTCAGCAACTCTTGCTCGGCGCGTACCAGCAACTCGCTCGCCAGATCGGCCTCGGTGGCGTCACCCTCTACAACCGGGTCGAGCTCGTCGACACCGTCGTGATCGACGGCCGTTGCAGCGGCATCGTCGTGCGAGACCTGCTCACCGGCGAGTTGCAGTCACACGCAGCCCACGCCGTCGTGCTCGCAACAGGCGGTTACGGCAACGTCTTCTTCCTCAGCACCAATGCAATGAACTGCAACGTCACGGCAGCTTGGAGGGCGCATCGCAAGGGCGCGATGTTCGCAAACCCGTGCTACACCCAGATCCACCCGACCTGTATCCCTCAGAGCGACCCCACCCAGTCCAAGCTGACCTTGATGAGCGAGTCGTTGCGCAACGACGGACGAGTGTGGGTTCCGCTCAACGTCGGCGACGAGCGGCCGGCGGCCCAGATCCCTGAGGCCGAACGGGATTACGTGCTGGAGCGTTTGTATCCCAGCTTCGGCAACTTGGCCCCTCGCGACATCTCGTCGCGCGCCGCCAAGCGGGCTGTCGATTCCGGACACGGCGTCGGCCCGTTGAAGAACGGTGTCAATCTCGATTTCGCAGCAGCGATCGCGCGGCTCGGCAAAGACGTCGTCCAAGAGCGCTATGGCAACCTGTTCGAGATGTACGAGCGAATCTCGGGTGAGAATCCGTACGAAACGCCGATGCGCATCTATCCCGCCAGCCACTACACGATGGGTGGCTTGTGGGTCGACTACGAACTGCAAACCACGGTTCCCGGTCTCTACTGCGCGGGCGAGGCGAACTTCAGCGATCACGGTGCCAACCGGCTTGGCGCATCCGCCCTCATGCAGGGTCTCGCCGATGGGTATTTCGTACTGCCGTACACGATCGGCAATGAGCTCGCTCCAATGCTGAACAAGCCGATCCCAGGCACGGACCACCCAGCGTTCAAGCAGGCCGAGCACGATGCGGCCGCTCGATATCAGGGTTACCTCGATATCAAGGGAACCCGCTCGCCCGATCACTTCCATCGTGAGCTGGGCCAAATCATCTGGGACTACTGCGGCATGGAGCGCACCGAGCAGGGCCTGGAGAAGGCGCTCTCGGAACTGCCGGCGCTGTACGACGAATTCCAGAAGGACCTCCGAGTCACGGGCGACGGAGCCAGCACCAACCAGACGCTTGAGAAGGCGGGTCGCGTCGACGACTTCTTCCAACTCGGCATGCTGATGTGCCGCGATGCGCTTGAGCGCCGTGAGAGCTGTGGCGGTCACTTCCGTTCCGAGTATCAAGACGACGAGGGCGAGGCCAAGCGCGACGACGAGAATTTCGCGCACGTCGCTGCCTGGGAGTGGACCGGCAATCCGATGGAGTCCATTCGCAACACCGAGCAACTCGAATTCGAATCCGTCCATCTCGCCACCCGGAGCTACAAGTGACCGTCACCGAAACCCCCGTCACCCTCAACGCACACGGAGCACACCTCACCAACATCACGCTCACCATTTGGCGTCAGCCGGGTCCGAACTCGGCCGGTGCCTTCGAGAACTACACGATCCCGACGATCAGCGACGAGGCATCGTTCCTTGAGATGTTGGACGTCTTGAACGAGCAATTGATCAATGCCGGCAAGGAAGCGGTCGTGTTTGACCACGACTGCCGGGAAGGCATTTGCGGAACCTGTTCGCTGATGATTGACGGCCAAGCCCACGGGCCACAGCGCGGGACCGCGACGTGCCAACTGCACATGCGCAAGTTCGAGAGCAACGCAACCATCGTGATCGAGCCATGGCGAGCGACGGCGTTCCCGATCATCAGGGACTTGATGGTGGATCGATCGGCGTTCGACCGAATCGTCGAGTCGGGTGGGTTCATCACCTCTCAGACCGGCGGTGCACCCGACGCCAACCTGATTCCCATTCCCAAGCCCGTGGCTGACGCTGCGATGGACGCGGCCGAGTGCATCGGCTGTGGTGCGTGCGTTGCCGCGTGTCCGAACGGTGCGGCCAACTTGTTCACCGGAGCCAAGATCGCTCACCTCAACCTGCTGCCGCAGGGTCAAGCGGAGCGCTATAGCCGGGCCGAGAATATGGTCGAGACGATGGAAGAGCATTTCGGCTCGTGCACGAACCACGGTGAGTGCGAGGCGGCGTGCCCGAAAAACATCTCGATCGACGTCATCGCGATGATGAACGCCGACTATCTCAAGAGCAAGTTCAAGAACCGCAAGGCTCTCGCTCGCTGACCTGAAGTCGTCCACCATCGAGGTGGATGACGCGATCAGCTCGGTCGAACGCGACGGCGCGGTGCGACACCGCAATGACGGTCATGCCTTCTTCGGCCAAGTTGGTCCACAATTCGACCTCGGTTTCCACATCGAGAGCACTGGACAAATCGTCCAGGATCACGAGTTCTGGCGAGTGAACCAGTGCTCGTGCCGTCGCGACTCGCTGGCGTTGTCCGCCAGACAGCCGAAGACCGCGTGGACCAATCGTGGTCAGAACTCCGTCGGGCATGTCGTTGATGTCGCTGCTGACGGCGGCGAGTCGTAGCGCACGGGCCAGATCTGCCACGTCGATCGGGCCGAGGCTGATGTTGTCGGCCAGTGAGTCCGAGATCAGTTGCGGTACCTGAGACAAAAAGGCGCAGTTTGGTGGAATGAGAAACGAGGCGCGATCGAGAAGCGGGCGACCGTTCCAGAGGACATCGCCGGTGACGTCGGCCTGATGGGCCAAACCGAGTATTGCTCGCAGCAAGGTGGTCTTGCCGGATCCGATCGGACCGGTGATGACCGTGAAGCTGCCGCGGTCGATGCTGAAGTCGATATTGGTCACGCCTGCACCACTTGGGAACCGCGCGCTCAAACCGCGAACCTCGAGTCGACGCAGTGGCGTGCGTTCCGGTCGGATCGGCATTGGGCGAGATCTCAGCGTTCGGCTGCCGATCGGGAGGTTCCGTTCGTTGACGATGTTGGCGGGATCCTTTTCAGCGACGAGCACGCGCATGCGATCGATCGCAACGCCGGCTTGCTTACGACGTGCGAGTACCCGTCCGACCATTCTCGGCAGAAAGCTGAGCCAACCGAGATAGGCCGTGAACAGCGCCAACTCACCGACCCCGAAATCGCCCGAGGCAATCGCCCCAGCGCTGACGACGAGAACGAGGCCGAGGCCGACGTCGACCGACCCCTCGCTGAAAGCCTGCACACCCGTGTCGAGAACCTTGTCGCGCACGGCAGTCTCTCGTCGTCGGTCGACGAGTCGCCGTAGGGTCGCGAGGGCCGGTTCGGTTGCATGGTTGACCTTGACGGTCGTGGCGGCGGCCATCAGATCGCCGATCAGACCGCTGACGTCCGAAGTCGCCTCACGGTCCGCCGCCCGGTATTCCTTGATCCGCGAGTCCAGAGTTCGAGTTGCGAGCGCAACGGCCACCAGCGGTATGAGCAGGACCGCGGCTCCGCGCGAGTCCGTGCTGCCGAGGACGAAGCCCGCGAAGACGGTGAAGACGAGTCCCGCCGAGACATCGACGAGACCGTCCACAAACTGGGTCACATCTTCGGTGTCGTCGCGGAAATGGGTGACCGCTTCGCCGGCAGATCCAACAGGTTGGCCGGCCTCGAGTCCGCCACTGGCCATCTGGGCGACCAGCAGGTTGGCCCGGAGGAACGTTTGCATGTACACCCAGACCTGAGTCCACTGGATAGCAGCAACGTGAATGCACGCCATGCGCAATACCTCAGTCGCCCCCACGCCGAGAGCCATCCAGACCACTGAGGCGGTTTCACCCTTCGAGAGCGCATCGAAGGCACGGCCGAGCAGCCATCCGCTGAGAACCGGAAGGGTGATGAACGCGACGAACGCCGCGTAGCCCCACCAGAAGGCAGGACGATTCTGTTGGCTGACCCGCCACGCGATTCGCCAGATGCTCATGGCGCGGCCCGTTCGCCGAGTGATCGGTCGCCGAGTGGTGGTTCGCCGAGGGCGAGATCGCGGGAGACATCGAGCAGGTGACGGAAACGGCTGTCCACGCGATCGACAAGATCGACGCGGTCACCGTGCTCCACGACGCGGCCGTGGTCCATCACAACGATCTCATCGACATGGCCAAGGGTGGACAGTCGGTGAGCGATGATGACCGTGGTTCGTCCGCTCATCAGTTCCGAGACGGCCTGTTCGATACGAACCTCGGTGGCCGGGTCGACACGAGCGGTTGCTTCATCAAGAACCACGAGATCGGGGTCGCGCAGCCACACCCGCGCCATCGCAAGTAATTGAGCCTCGCCAGCGGACAGCCCCGTGCCACCAGCGCCAAGTTCGCGGTGGATGCCGCCATCCACGAGCGTCGACAAGCCGGCCCGACGGAGAGCGTTCGAAACGGCCTCATCGGACGGAGCGGCATCGAACAGCGTGACGTTGTCACGCACGGTTCCAGTCAGCAATTCGACCTCTTGAGGG
>JANOQU010000068.1:0-1597 GCA_031422355.1 Actinomycetes bacterium | reverse complement strand
GGCAATGCTCGTATGACTGCCGGATTCTTCATGTCGGCGTTCGGGTTCGAGTGCACCACTGACGACGAACCGGATATCACCCTGTTCAAGGACGTAGCTCGCCTTCGTCGCCACGCCAGACTCGGGGCCGGCGTAACCAGTGCACTCGAACCCGAACGCCGACATGAAGAATCCGGCAGTCATACGAGCATTGCCGACCCAGAACTCCACACAATCCCAACCGAGCAAAGCGTCCGCTTGATACTGAGATGCTTCGGTGAACTCAAGTGACGTCATGGAGGAGATCTGACCATCCGATCACGAACTGCGCAACCGAGACCACCCAGGTTGAACACTGTGTATCGATTCAGATCCGAAATACGACAAACTGCTCTGCATGGCGACTTCAGATCATGCCTTCATCTCTTCGCTGGACGCCGTGACCCGGCCAAACGTTCTCGAGTTGTCGCGACGGGCGGGCCAAGCACGCAACACTGTCCAGGCGCGCTTGGACCGACTGCAGGAGGCCGGTGCCGTCGTGGGCTTCGGGCCAATCGTCAATCTGTCGGCGTTGGGCTATCGAGTTCTGGCATTCACCACAATCGAGATCGCCCAGGGCCAAGAGGTGAGCGTCATCGAAGGGTTAGCCGACATCGCCGAGGTCCTCGAAACTCACAAGATCACCGGCCCCGGTGACCTGCTCTGCAGGATCGTCTCGCGCACGAACGAACATCTTCACGACGTCTTGGAGCGGGTGCTGTCGCTGCCGGGAATCGTTCGCACGACATCGGCGCTTGCGCTCGCATCTCCGATCCAGAGCACGTACGTCTCCGCCGCGATCGTCCAGAGACTGCCCGAAGCCACCTGACGCGCTGTTCAGAAACGATCCACCTCAACGCCTGGCGAACCCATCTCAATCGACGATGCTGACCGCCCAGCCGTGCTGCTCGGCTGCCGCGCGAATCTCGTCGGGGACGAAGTCGTCGACCGGGATCCCCGACCCCGCTGCGCCACCAGCGGGCACCAACGACCAGAATGCCCGCCCGCGGTGAATATGGCGTCTCACATCGACACTGCCGCCGGTGTCATTGCGTGACAACGATCCGAGCACGCGGCCAGGTCGACTGAGCTCGATCATGTCGTGCGACACACGCAACTCGGTGGCGGGTCGACGGTGCAGGACGATCGCGAGCACCACGAGTCCAACGGCGACCACGCTGAAGATGATGCCCACAACTCTCGAGCCGCGGGCAAGCGTCGACACAGCGATGGCTCCTGCGACGAGAACGAAGAATCCAATGCTCACCGTCAGGTCTTTCTTCGAGCCGTAGAGCGTCGCCATCACCGGAAAATGTACTGCACGCGACAGGTGTAACTTCGCGGTCATGAGCCAAGGAGTGATCGACCGGTACACCACCCTGATCCATGCGTTCGACGCTCGGGTGCAGGCCGCGCCGACAGCCAGCTGGACGAACGCCGCCCCTTGCGAGGCATGGACCGCCGCCGACGTCGTCACCCATGTCGCCGATGTGATGAACGGCGTCGCCGCCAACCTCACCGGCGGAGAGACAGCCGCAACGGACGCGACCGATCCGGTCGGAACCTGGAACGCAACGCG
>JANOQU010000067.1:0-4658 GCA_031422355.1 Actinomycetes bacterium | reverse complement strand
AGCTCGGCGCCGATCCCTTCGGCGGCGCGATCTCGATGCCGCCGTCGGACTACATGGACCGCAACTGCTTCATCGGCGCCTCGAACACCAAGCGCCGCGAGCTCGGCATGCGCTACGAGATCGGCGTCGACAACATCCTGTGGGGCAACGACTTCCCCCATCCCGAAGGTACGTGGCCGAACACCCGCTCGTGGCTGAAGAAGACGTTCCATGACATCCCGATTGACGAGACGAGGCGGATGGTCGGCCTGGCCGCCGCAGAGGTCTACGGCTTCGACCTTGCTGCCCTCAGGCCCCACGCCGAGCGGATCGGTCCGACGCCCGAAGAGTTCGGCCAGGTCACCAGTGACGACCCGACCGGTCAGCGCCTCGTCGACAAGTGGGCGCCGACGAAGGCCGTCGGCCGTCACTGGCTGACCGACAACGACTTCGCGCTGCTCGATATCTAGACCGCGTCAATTCCCGATTCAAGCAGTCGGGAATCTGTGGCTATGATCCTCCCCATGAGCACTGAATGGGGATTCGAAACACGCCAGATTCATGTTGGGGGTGAGCCCGATCCAACGACCGGTGCCCGCGCCGTTCCGATCTATCAGACCACCAGCTATCAGTTCCGCAACTCAGAGCATGCGGCGAATTTGTTCGGGCTCGCCGAGATCGGCAACATCTATACGCGGATCATGAACCCGACCCAACTCGCACTCGAGCAGCGGATCAACTCGCTCGAAGGTGGTTGCACGACGGCGGTTGGTCTGCCCGGGACGCTCGTCTTGGCCAGCGGCCAGTCGGCCGCGACCATCGGGATCCTGACCCTGGCCGAAGCCGGCGACCACATCGTCGCGTCGCCGTCGCTGTATGGCGGCACCTACAACCTGCTGCACTACACCTTCCCCAAGATGGGCATCGAGGTCACCTTCGTCGACGACCCGCACGATCTCGAACAATGGCGAAGTGCGATCCGTCCGAACACCAAGTTGTTCTTCGGTGAGGTACTCGCCAACCCGAAGAACGACGTCTTCGACATCGTCGGTATCAGCGCCTTGGGTCACGAGCACGGCATCCCGCTGATGGTCGACAACACCGTCCCGACGCCGTACCTGATCCGTCCGATCGAGTGGGGCGCCGACATCGTGGTTCACAGCCTGACCAAGTTCGCCGGCGGCCACGGCACCTCGATCGGTGGCTCGATCACCGATGCAGGCACGTTCGACTATGCCGCCAGCGGCCGGTTCCCGAACTTCACCGAGCCAGACCCCAGCTACCACGGCCTCGCCTATTTCCCGGCGCTCGGCCACGGCTCCTACATCCTCAAGGCCCGCGTTCAGATTCTGCGCGACCTCGGCTCGGCGATCTCGCCATTCAATGCGTTCCTGATCTTGCAGGGCCTCGAAACACTCAGCCTGCGGATGGAGCGTCACTTCTCCAACGCCGCGGCCGTGGTCGAGTTCCTCCAGAGTCGAAGCGAAGTGCTCAGCATCAACTGGGCCGGGCTGCCGACCAGCCCCTGGCACGAACGGGCGACGCAATACGGTGGCGGCAAGGGTTACGGCTCGATCCTCGCGTTCGAGATCGAAGGTGGCAAGGCCGCGGGCCAGAAGTTCACCGACTCGTTGCAACTGCACAGCCACGTCGCCAACATCGGTGATGTTCGCAGCCTGGTGATCCACCCGGCCAGCACCACCCACAGCCAACTCAGCGACGACGAGCAGATCAGCAGTGGCGTGACGCCAGGACTGGTCCGGCTCAGCGTGGGCCTGGAAAGCATCGCCGACATCATCGCCGACCTGACATTGGGCTTCGACGCAATCGCCTGAGTCGGCTACTCGCCGTCTGGCGTTTGATCGCGGAGGAAGGCTTCGAACTGCGCAGCCAGATCATCACCTGAGGGAAGGCTTGCTTCGGCCTTCTGGTCGAACTGGCGCTCCAGCATGTTGACGTAGGCCGACGCCTGGGAATCCTCGGCGACGGCCTCGTCGTGCAGCGACTGCCAACGCTCGATGTCGCCGTCGAGTTCGCCGTGGCCGGTCGGCACACCGAGCACGTGTTCGAGATGACGGAGTAGGGCCGCGGATGACTTCGGGTGCTGTGCGTTACCGAGGTAGTGGGGAACGCCGACACGCAACGAGATCGCCGGGATCTCCAGCTTTTCGAGGCGCTCTTGGAGAACCCCGATCACACCAGTGATTCCCTGGTACTTCGGTCGGCTGAGCGCCAACCGTCGCACGAGTTCGTCGTTGGTCGAACTGCCCACGACGGGCGGGACCCTGCTGTGCGGTACGGCATCGGCGCTCGCGCCGATCGTCACGACGACATCGCATCCCATTCGGGTGGCCATGGCCGTGATGCATTCGCAGTACGTGCTCCAACGAACGTGCGGCTCCACACCGGTGAGCAGGACGAGGTCGCGCGAGCCGCCAGGGAACCGGGCGATTCGGAACTCGTTGGTCGGCCACTTCACCTGACGGACTTCGTCGTCGTCGATCCAGACCTCGGGTCGCTCTTGGGTGAAGTCGTAGAACGGATCGCAATCGATGCTGGCGACAACCGGCGCGACGCGGTCACGGAGCAGCCATTCCAGTGCCCCGGTTGCTGCGCCGGAGGCATCGAACCAACCCGTCAGCGCGACAACCATGATCGGTCGCTTCAGAGGGGCGAGGCCTTCGGTATGAGTTGTCAGAACGTCGTCGACGTGCATCGCCGCTGCTTCCGTTTCAGTTCTTCAGCGCAGCAACGACGAAGTCGATGCACTGGGTCAACGCGGCGACATCGGCCGGATCGACGGCTGGGAACATGCCGATTCGCAACTGATTACGGCCGAGTTTGCGGTAACTGTCGGTGTCGACGATGCCGTTGGCACGAAGCACTGACGCCACCTCGTTTGTATCGACGCCTTCGAGGTCGATGGTGCCGACGACTTCCGACCGCTTGGCTGGATCGGTGACGAATGGCGTGGTCCACGAACGCTGTTCTGCCCACCCGTACAGCGTGGCTGACGACTCTGCGCTGCGCAGGTTCGTCTGGGAGAGACCGCCGAGGCCGAGCATCCACTGCAATTGCTCGTTCAGCATGATCAACGTCGCCAGCGCTGGCGTGTTGTAAGTCTGATTGGCCACACTGTTGTCGAGAGCGATTTTCAAATCCAGCGATGCGGGAATCCATCGGCCGGACGCGCTGATCGAACGAATTCGATCGAGCGCTTTCGGCGAACATGCTGCGAGCCACAACCCGCCATCACTTGCGAACGACTTCTGCGGGGCGAAGTAGTAGACGTCAACTTCGGCTGGGTGCCACAGCAAGCCGCCGGCCGCCGATGTTGCATCAACGACGACGAGGGCGTCCTCACTCGCACCGGTCGGTCGCACGAGTGGCATCATCACGCCGGTCGATGTCTCATTGTGAGTGAGTGCGTAGACGTCGATTCCATCGACCGCCGACAGCGTTGGATGGTCACCTGGTTCACTGCGAACGACGACGGGGTCCGCGAGATGTGGTGCAGCAGCGACGGCCTCGGCGAACTTCGAAGAGAACTCCCCGAACACGGCGTGGGCACTGCGATCTCGCACCAGGCCGAATGTGGCGACGTCCCAGAACACCGTTGAGCCACCGTTGCCGAGCAGGATCTCCCAGCCCTCGGGCAATCCGAACAGCTCCACCAGCCCGGCCCGGATCGACTTGACCAGATTCTTCACGGGCGGTTGGCGATGGCTCGTGCCAAGTAATGTCGCTCCGGCCGCCATCAGCGCCGAGACCTGCTCAGGCCGAACCTTGGATGGCCCGCAGCCGAACCGGCCATCGATGGGCAGCAGATCGGTCGGGATGGAAATCGAGCGTTGGTCGAGCGCTGTCACTGTGTCAGCATGGCAGCTATGAGTTCGTCTTCCTCCTTGCATTCAGGCCCGCAGTCTGGCCCCGCTTCCGTCCCGCCTCGTCGGGCATCGGCTCGGCTGGCCTCGATCAACGAGTCAGCAACATTGGCGGTCGATGCGAAGGCGAAGGCGCTGCAGGCCAAGGGTGAGAACGTCATTGGTTTCGGTGCAGGAGAGCCAGACTTTCCGACGCCGGCTCACATCGTCGAGGCCGCAGTCAAGGCTTGTCAGGACCCGAAGAACCATCGCTATACGCCTGCGGCCGGGTTGCCCGCATTGCGTGAGGCAATCGCTGTCAAGACCTTGCGCGATAGCGGCTTTGCGACAACGGCGAGCCAGGTGCTGGTCACCTGTGGCGGCAAGCACGCCGTGTTCACAGCGTTCGCTGCACTTTGCGATCCCGGCGACGAGGTGATCCTGCCCGCTCCGTATTGGACCACGTATCCAGAAGCCGTCACGCTTGCCGGAGGGGTACCGGTCGTGATCGAGACCAGCGAGGAGACCAACTTCCGGGTCACCGTCGAGCAACTCGATGCAGCGCTGACAAGCCGAACCAAGGTGCTGTTGTTCGTCTCGCCGGACAATCCGAGCGGCGCTGTGTACTCGCCAGAAGAGGTCGAGGCCATTGGGCGATGGGCGGTCGAGAAGGGTGTGTGGGTCATCACCGACGAGATCTACGAACACCTCACCTACGGCCCGCACGAGTTCGTCTCGATGCCCACGCTGGTGCCCGACCTCGCCGACCAGTGCGTCATCGTCAATGGTGTTGCCAAGACCTACGCGATGACCGGG
>JANOQU010000066.1:0-3985 GCA_031422355.1 Actinomycetes bacterium | reverse complement strand
CATCATGCACGGCCGTCCCATCACCCAGTCCCTCGGCGACACCCACGCCAGCCATCCCAACCGTTGGCGCATTCTCGGCGTGCTCATTCTCGCCCTGCTCGTCACCTCGATCGACCACACCATCATCAACGTCGCCATGCCCAGCCTGGTCAGCGACCTCGGCGCAAGCTCGGCACAACTACAATGGATCGTCGCCTCCTACACCATCGTGTTCGCCGGACTGCTCCTCACCGCTGGCAGCATCGGCGACCGATTCGGCCGCCGACACGCACTGCTCGCCGGCCTGGCCACTTTCCTCGGCGGCTCCGTCGTGGCCGCCACCGCAGGCTCCACGGCTGCGCTCATCGCCGGCCGCTGCCTCATGGGCGTCGGCGGTGCGCTCATTATGCCGACGACGCTGTCGATCCTTGTCAACGTGTTCGGCGATCCCCGCGAACGCGCCAAGGCGATCGCAGTTTGGACCGCTGCCAGCGGAGCCGGCATCGCACTCGGACCCATCGTCGGCGGTGCTCTGATGCGCACTTTTTCATGGTCATCGGTGTTCTGGATCAACGTGCCACTGCTCGTCGCAGCCTCCATCGGAGCAGTGCACCTGATTCCCGACTCCCGTGATCCTCACGCCACGCGGCTCGACCCGGTCGGTGCTGTGCTGTCCATCGCGGCGATCAGCTCACTGGTGTACGCCCTCATCCAGGCACCCGAGCGTGGTTGGACCTCAACGTCGTCAGTCGTCAACTTCGCAGCGGGGACTGTTCTCGCGATCTTGTTCGTCGGCTGGGAGATGCGCCGCGACGACCCGATGCTCGACATGTCGCTGTTCCGCAACCGCAGCTTTTCCGCCGGCAGCATTGCTCTCGCGCTTCTGTTCTTCGCCATGGCTGGCACCGTGTTCTTGCAGGCTCAATACCTTCAGTTCGTACTCGAGTACACACCACTGGCCGCCGGCTTCGCACTGGTCCCTGCAGCTCTGGGCATGTTGTTCGGCACTGGAGCGGGCGCTCATCTCGCCGAGCTTCACGGCGGCCGCATCGCAGTCACCGCCGGCACACTGATCGCAACCGGCGGCGTCGCGGTGCAAGCCGCCTTCGTCGACGGTGGCTCCTACGTGCCAACCGGTATCGGGCTGCTCCTGTTCGGCCTCGGCGCCGGCATTGCGATGCCGCCAGCGACCGAGATGATCATGGCCACTCTCCCACCGGCTCGCGCCGGCGTCGGCTCCGCCGTCAACGACACCGTTCGCGAGTTCGGAGGCGCACTCGGCGTCGCCGTCATCGGCAGCGTCGCCGCCACGACATACGCAACCACGATGCACAACGAACTCGTCCGATTCCCGAACCTGACCGGCACTGATCGCAGCATGCTGGTCAACAACGTCGGCGCCGCTATCGAAACCAGCCAGCACCTCGGCACCCAGGGTGCGAACATCACATCCGTCGCCCGCGCCGCATTCGTCGACTCGATGCACAACTCGCTGTGGATCGCAGCAGGCCTTGCGTTCTGCGCAGCAGCGGTCACGTTCACCCAACTGCCCCGCCAAGCAAACCACGGAGCGCACGGCGCTCGCGGGCCCGTCGCCGACGGAGGGCACCACGCAGCCGCCCATGCCGGTCACCACGGGTACGTCGCAGCAGTCGAGGCCACGGCCCCGGCCGAGGTGTCGGCGTCATGAAAGGCACCTCGGGCAACGTCGCCGGCGACGTGATCGTCGTCGGCGGCGGGGCGGCCGGGCTCACGGCAGCACTCGTGCTGGCGAGGGCCCGGCACCGGGTCACCGTGGTCGACAACCAGACCCATCGCAACGCCACCGTCGACGAGTTCCACGGCTTCCCCACACGCGATGCAACCACCCCCAACCGCTTCCGAGCAGATGCTCTCGCCGACCTTCAAGCGTATGACGTCACGATCGTTCGCTCAGCAGTGACAAGTGCGCTGAGCACGGACACGAGCGTGTCAATGACACTTGCGGACGGCACCACACTGCACAGCAATGCCGTGGTGCTGGCCACCGGTGTACACGACGAACTGCCAACGATCGACGGACTCGCCGAGCGGTGGGGCAAGTCAGTCTTCAACTGCCCGTTCTGCGACGGATGGGAACATCGCGACCAAGCAGTAGTCGTCATCGATGCTGCACCCGGCGCCGACCACCTCGCGGCACTGCTCCGTTCGTGGACGCCACACGTCACCGTCGTCGCTGCGGCCGACGTCGCAGGGCTCGTCGGCGAGGGAGCCACCCTCAGCCACGTACTGATTCGCGGCGGACACCTGATCGCGGTGACGGCCGCATTTGTGAAAGCGCCAGTCGCGCCGCGCAACTCAATCGCGCGAGCACTCGGCTGCGAGATCGACGCGGATGGCTACATCGTCACAGGCGGGACAGGTGCCACCAGCCACCCACTCGTTTGGGCCGCGGGAGACGTGCGTCGCCCTCCACCCATGCCGCATCAAGTGATACTTGCCGCAGCCGATGGCTCCGCCGCAGCCATCGACATCCACAAGGCCTTCGTTGCACGCACAATCGGGTTCGAACGGCCCGAGACAGGCAGGACAGAATGAACACCGACCAATCAAGCCGGCAACGTCTCACCACGGCCTGGACTCAAGAACGAAACGCCTCGGCATCGGCTTCCCGAGACCGTGACCTGCCGAGAGCGTGGGCTCACCTCGAACGAGCGCACATCATCAGCCAGCCAATGGCCGGACGCCATGTGCGCACGCATCTCGCCATGCTGCGGTTCGCGGTCCGCACCCTTCGATTCCACGAGATGGTCGGTCAAGTGTTGCGGACCCTGGTTGCGGCGCCCGGCACCTGGTCTGGTCGATATCCACCCGGGAACACCGGTGGCGCCAACGTCAGTGCGTTCGCGGCAATGGCCATTCCAGCCGATCTTCAGCGCCTCCTCGCATCCGACTTCGAGGATGCATCATGAACACCCTCCAACGCTAGAGACTTTCAACTTGTTGCGATGATTTGACGACCCGTCGGATCCCATGGGGCCAGGTGGAAATATCGATCGAGCACCGATCTGGTCTGACGGATCGTCGTCGGCGACAAATTGATGGGCACATGATGTGCATGATGGGCAACCCTGAACCCGCGACCCTCACCTTGGCAAAAAGGTTGTGGTCACCGTCCGTACAGTCCGTCTACTGCGCTGCAGTACTCCACAGTCCGGGAAGTCCGTATAGTCCGTCCAGTTCGGCCTTTGGCAATTCTGGCAATGCGCCCCGTGCGTGAGCTCAGAGTTCGAAGCGCAACCGACCCGTCGGACCCCACGCTGATCATCGGCACCGGCGGCGATGGATACCGATTTCAGCCCGGCGGCCAACTCCGCCGGAACACCAAGAGCAGAAGCCATTTAGCAGCTCGCGGTCAGCGCAGGGCGGCCTCGAGATCGCCTGCGGAGACGTGGAGCGTCCGAAGCACATGAGGTATGACGCCGGCTTCAGCCTGACTGATGGCGAGCAGGAGGTGACGGTCATCAATGGGCTTGTGGCCACGATCAATGGAAACCTGCAGGCTCCGTATCAATGCCAGCTTGGCGGACTGTCCCCACTTCGGGTTCGCCCGACGCTGCGGTGAGGGTCGCCGGGGCGGGACGGCGGCGACGACGCCGACAGTCGCAAGCGCTTTGACGAACTCCTCGTCAAGCGCGTCGCGCACCCTCGGCTCGGTCATACCGAGCGTCGCGAGTGCTCGCGTGGTCGGCTGGTCGGCGCGCTGGGTCAATGCAAGGAGGAGGTGCTCGGCTTCGACGGTGTTGGCACCGTCGGCGACGGCGAGTTCCTGGGCGTGCTTGACGACGGCGCGGGTCGAGCGGCTGAAGCGTTCAAACATTACGGTTCCTTCCGGTGTCGATCCTCGCGGCTCGCAGCCGGGGACCGTGCTTCTTGTGGACGGCTTGGCGGGTCACGTTGAGCCCCTCGGCGACGCGAGCCCACGACCAACCCTGGATGATCGCCAGTTCCACGTGCTCGTTCTCGA
>JANOQU010000065.1:0-4225 GCA_031422355.1 Actinomycetes bacterium | reverse complement strand
ACGGTTGCGCCTGCGCGTGCGCAGCCCTCCACCATGGCCCGGCCAATCCCCTTTGTCGACCCGGTTACGAGGACGGTGCGGCCGGTCAGATCGAACAAGGAAGGTGTCGGCCTCATGCCCAGACCTTCGTCGCGGCATAGTCCAAAACGACGTGGAGCGCGGCGACTCGTAGCCCGTCTGGCGTCTGTCGGATCGTGAAGTCCACGATCCCGGAGGAAAGCGGTGACGGCTTCGCGTCGACGATGTCGGTCACGAACAGGTACGACCGCACGTCGACCTCGCTTGGTCGCTCCGCGGTCACGTGGATGTTCGAGGCGATGTGCCGCAACGGATAGGGGCTTCCGGCGCGGTGAGGCCGGTGATGGTCGTCCAGCTCTTGTCGTCCGTTGGCCGTTGCGGCGATGAAGCTCTCGTACGGATGGTCGCCCGTGTCGGTGCGGCACGTGAAGGCCACGTCGTCGGTGACCAACGACATCAGCACGTCGAGCGCACCCTCGTCGTAGTTCACCCACCATCTACCGATCAGCTCATGCATCTCTAGTCGATCCATTCCGTTGCTCCTCTCAAGAGTGGTAACAGGTTACTTGTGCATCGCCGGTCATCTGCGATTCAGGGTCGAACGGCGCTGCCTGACTCTTATGTACGTGACGACAGACCCGAGAGAAGCACCTCCAACAGGCCGGACGCCTGGGTGTCGGTTGGTGTTCGAATACCGAGCTCACCGAGCGTGGCCATGCCGAGATCGGCACCGACCAAGAACAGCACCAGGGCTCGCATACTGATCGAGGGGTCGAGTGCGTCGTTGCGCTGCCAGCCCTCGAGCGCCGCCGTCCACGCGTCGATGTGCGTGTGCAGCTTTTCGCCAATGCGCTCGCGGACTTCAGGGTCCGTCCGCGCTGCGGCCGCAGCTTGGAGTAGCAAAAGGCGAAGCCGTCGGCGGCCGGGATCGTTTAGGTGAGCATATTGCTGGGCGATGATTAGTGCGAATGGCTGATTCAGTACGTCGGCGCCGAGATCCTCGAGATCTGCCACGATGCTCCTGCTGACGGCCTCGGCGAACAGGTCGGCCTTGCCGGTGAATGTTGCGTAGATCGCTCCGCTGCTCACCCCGCTTCGGGCGGCGATGTCGCGTATCGATGCCGCTGCGTATCCGTCGGAAGCGAAGAGGGTCGTTGCATTCTCGATGATCCGGTCCCGCGTCGCCTGACCCTTGGTCGTCAGGCGCTGTGATGTCACGCAGCGACCCAGTCGGTGGTTGGCGCGATCGTGTAGGTATGCATCAATGCCTGGATCCAATCCACGTCGTGGAACGGATCGGTCGGTTCGGCCACGCGCACGCCCTTCGCTCGCATGTCAGCGAGCAGCATGTCCACGACCATTTGATGACTCAGGTCGTCCGTGTGATCCATGACTTTGCGCAACTCGTCGAGATCTGAGTACAGCTCGGCGCTCCAGTGAGACAGCAGCCGGATCTGCTCGGGCTGATAGCGATGGACACGTTCACCATCAGTCGTGACGTCCCACGCGTCATCGGTTTGGTTGTACTCGAACAGGGATCGACACTTGACGCCCTGGATGTTGCGCTCGTCAGGCCGTCCGACCGAGTCACCGCGGTGGAACATCATCTCGTTCTGAACGACGACTCCGCGGTTCCAGAGCGGATGTTCGAGACGCTTCGGTGCCTCGAGCGGTCCATCGGGCCAGTACGTGAAGGTGCCTTCTTCGCCGCGGTACCACCACGTGATCACTTGCCCCATCTTGAGGAGGTAGTCCGTGAAGAGGCCCGACTTGCCCATCACGTTCTGCATCCAGACCGGCGTGTTCTCGATCCGCACGCCACGAAACGTCACAGCATCGAGATGCGAGGAGGTGCCAGCCTCATGAGGACCACAGATGTTGAACAGCATCAACGTCGGCTTGGCGTATTCGCAGCCCCAGTAGCCCTTGACCAGATCGAGGAACTTCTTGTTGTAGAAAACATCGTTGAGTTCCGGATACAAGCAGACAGAGTTCTGGGCGAGAAACCCGCGAAAGTGTGGGCCAGACAGGTCATCGAGAGTGAGGCCGTGGTTGTCGGGCACGACGCCCGTCACCGTGGCGATCAGCTCGTCGGCCGACTGGAAGTGGTGCGAGACGATGGTCGGCCATGGCCCACGGGTCTTCACGATGTCGAAGACGGTGCGGTACTCCTCGTCGGTATAGACGTCGTCGAGAACGATCGGGGGAGCGCAAGGCGTCAAGTTCTTCGCCAGCCGCTGGACGGGGTCGATCGGGTCGACAAGGTGAGTCGCATCTGTGGCGGTCATCACGGGTTCCTCTCGTTCGCGTGCATTCGTCGAAATCATAACGCTGTTCGGTTTTCAGTGCCGAGCTCAGAAAATGGCCCTCCATGTAGGCACGGTTCGACGACTTCGTCGATGATCAGCACGAGTCAGTCGGTCCGGTGGAGTGGACGGTCGCGAGTGCGACGCGCGAGCGACTCGAAGTCAAGTTGCCGGGTTGCTGACGATCTCGACGTGGGCGCCATCGAGGCCACGGGCGAGCGTGGCCAACCCGCGGTCGAGCGTGGCGACCGAGCCGCCGTGGCGGCGGGCGAGCGCCAGCAAGTGAGCGTCGGTGACCTGGCGATGACCTGCCAACCGATCGCGCGGGAACAGCAAGGACGTGGAGGGTTCGATGTCGTCGACCCAGAACCGGTGCGAACCAACCGAGCGAAGCTCGACCAGCAGCGCTGCCGATTCGTCAGGCCGCACTGGATCTCCGACGACATTGGCGTTGGCCGAGATCCGCATGAATCCGCTCTCGGTGATCGGGCAGGTCGCCCAGCCCTGATCCGACCTGGCCTCGAACCAGGCGATCGCTATGTCGTGCAAGGTGTGCTCTGGCCAGGCGATGGCGACGAGGACGTTGACGTCGAGAAGGGTGATCACAGCCCAGCGGTCACTCCTCGTCGAGCGCCTCTCGCACGCGTTCCATGGTGATCGGCGCGGCGCCACCGCGAGGGGCGAACGTCGGAACCCGACCGTCTCGGCGGCGCTCAGCCCGACCCGACTGCAGCCCCTTGCGCGACAGCTCCGAGATCACGTCGCCGATCGAACGTCGCTGTTGTTCGGCGAGTTCGCGCGCCGCTGCCAGAACGTCGTCGTCGACCGTGAGTGTGGTGCGCATGATGTGATGTTATCGCATCAGATGTATCGACATCATCCAGGAAACGCGAACCGAGAGCGTCCTACGCGAGCGTTGTCATCGGCAACGTTTTGAGGGCGCCTGCAGTCAACTCTGCAATGGCCGGCACGGGATTCGGGTCGAGAAATCGGCTGCGGTCTTCGGCATCGAACGGTCGGCCCGTTCCGTCTACGACCCAGTAAGAGGCTTCAAGCGCTATGCCGTTTGGATCTGTGAAGTAGATCGATCTCATCACTCCGTGCTCGACGACCTCGGTGACGCCTGAGCCAGCAGCTTCGATGCGAGTTCTCAGCACCTCGAGCGCCGCTTCGTCGGCCACGTTGAACGAGATGTGATCAAGCTGGACTGGATAGGGGCCGGGCGAACCCGCGCCCTTCCGAAACGTCTCGGTGTCGGCGATCTCGAAGAACGCGATGGTGTTCTGCGGCGATATCTCGAAGAAGTAGTGACGCATTGGACCGGCCATGAGGGTCATCACGAGCGGCATCCCCAACACGCCTACGTAGAACCGCACTGTCGAGTCCATGTCGTTGGTGACGAGCGCGAGGTGATGGACGCCCCGCCAGACCGGCGCTTCAGGTAGGTCTGAAGATGTAGTCATGCGCCAATCATGCCATCAAGCGAGGGTCGTCGGCGCAACGCTGTGGCCATGGAACTACTACTTCCAGTCGCACAACGAGACGGGCACCGTTGCAGAGCTTGCCGCCACGCACCCAGAAAACCGAAACGGTCTGAACCCAACTGAGGGTTCGGACCGTTTCCTATCTCCTGAGAGATCACAAAAGTGGAGCTGGGGGTGTGTTCCGTCAGGACATAGGAAACGGATCTCTCAGGACATAGGAAACTGTTGGTGTCGCAGGTCATCCCTCAGAGTGGCTGGGTTGGCGATGACGATCTCGGATGTCCAAAGCACGTCTCGTGATCTCTGCTGTCATTGTCAAAGGCCGCTCTCAGGCCGATGTCGCTCGCGCGTACAAGGTGTCGACAGGGTGGGTGTCCAAGCTCGTCGCCCGCTACCGGGTCGAGGGCGATACCGCGT
>JANOQU010000064.1:0-1841 GCA_031422355.1 Actinomycetes bacterium | reverse complement strand
ATTAAGTGGTGCGGACAAGTTCGGCGAGTTGGCGTTGGCTGAGTCCCTTCTTTTCTCGGAGGGCTCGGATTTGGTAGGCGAGGCGGATGGCACCTCCGGCGTGTTCGTAGCCGTGGCGTCGTTCGGTGCTGTCGGCGCGGCTGGCTTTGATTTCGGTCCAGTTGGTGGTCATGTTGTTTGCTCCTCGCTGAAGTAGCCGTCGGTGATGCAGCGCTGCAGTGCTCGGCGGGCCCGGTCGATTTCTGCTCGTGCTCGGGTTTTGGTGAACACGGTCAGTAGGACGATGATTCGTCCGGTGGCGATGTAGTTCGGGGCCAACCCGAAGATCGTTGACGCAGAAAGCGTCAGGAGGATCGGGCCGTAGATGTGATTGAGGGTGGCTGTCCGTAAAGGACGAGATGAAACCGCTGTCGCAGGCAGGGCCCGATGAGATCGGGACGGGTGTCCCGGGTCGGCAGGACGGCGAGCGTCGTAGTCTTGCGACATGCCGTCCATGAGAGGTCCGGAGCGATTGAGCGTTGCGCTCGGTGCGCTGGTCGTGCTCATGTGGGCCGCGTCGCTTCTGCTGAGATGGTCGGCCTCCGGCGCTGAAATCGCAGAGACCGCTTGGCAGCTTTCTTTCGTCGCCTACGGAGTGCTCGGCGCACTTCTTGTTCGTCGTCGGCCGGACGTCTCGGTGGGTTGGTTGCTGCTGATGACCGGTCTGCTCGTCGAGGCTGCGGCGGTGCTCGATGCCTACGCGCTCAGGGCGTCGGTGGAGGGATGGCCGGCAGAGTCGGGAATGAGGTGGCTGCAGAGTTTGCTGTGGCTGCCAGCGTTGTCGATCGTGCTCGTGCAGCTTCCGCTCCGTTTTCCGACCGGAACGCTTCCGGGGCCAAGGTGGCGTTGGGTGTCGGTCACGGCTGTGGTCATCGTGGGAGCAGCGACTGTGGCGACTGCCTTTGCGCCTGGGCCGATCGGTGAGGATCTACCGATCGACAACCCGTTTGGGATCACAGCCATCGGCGGGTTTCTGCAAGTGTTGGCGGGTTCCGGAGCGCTGCTGCTGCCGCTCGGGATCGCGTCGTTCGTCTCTCTGTTCTTTCGTCGTCACCAGTCCGTGCGAGAGCATCTTCAGCTGCGTTGGTTCGGATTCTCGCTAGCTCTGGCGTGCACAGTCGCGCTGCTGAGCGTGTTGCTTGGCAGCGATGCACGGTTCTCAAGTGTGGTCGGGCCCTTGCTGGTCGCTGTTGCCGTGGCTGTGCCGGCGGTCGGCATCGCGGTTGCTGTCCTGCGACACCGGCTCTACGAGATCGACGCGGTCATCAGCCGGTCGGCGACGTACGCCATTCTGAGCGTGGGGGCGGCCGGGGTTGCGCTTGGTTCCGGCGCGGTGACCAGCGCAATTGCAGGCGGCGGCACCGCGGCCGGAGCAGCGGTTACCGCAGTGTTGGTGGCCTTCGCTGTGCACGGGTCATGGCGATGGGTGCAGCGCCGAGTTGAGAAGGCTGTGTACGGCGAGCGAGGCGATCCACTCCGCGCGATCCGCGTTCTCGGTGATCGACTCGAGCTCGCTGCGAGCATCGACGACGCGTTGGAGGCTGCAGCCTCGACCCTTGCTACATCGCTCCGACTGCCGTTCGTCTCGATCCGTATCAGAGGTTTGTCGGCCCCGCCCTTTGTCGTCGGCGGCACTGAAGGGCTCGTCGTCTCGCTCCCGATCACGACGCAGGGAGTTGCGGTTGCAGATCTGGAGGTCGGGCTGCGCCGAGGCGACACGGGACTCGACGGCCCTGATGCGGAGCTGATCGGGGAGCTTGCGCGTTCGATTGGTCCGCTGTGCCAGGCGGCGGCGCTGGCGG
>JANOQU010000063.1:0-2079 GCA_031422355.1 Actinomycetes bacterium | reverse complement strand
CACCGGCGACGGTCTCTGCGAAGAGATCGCCCCCGACGTCTTCACCCTGCTCGACGATGGTTTGGCGTATGTGCGCGAAGGCGCAACCATCTACGCAACAGCCAAGGGCAATGCCCAGGGCGCCGACGGAATGGCGAACATCCCCGATGGCCAACTTGATGGAGTGATCGAGAGCGCCGAGGAATGCCCCGGCGAGTGCATCTTCATCGAGCCGTAGCCACGCCCGAGTTCGAATCTGAGAAGGGGCGCCATCGGCGCCCCTTCTTCATTTTTGCCCTCTTGGGTTCAGACCTGGAGGGCTTCCAATCTGCCGGCCTCGGTCGAGCAGCCGGAATTCGTCCGACAATTCACTCCTGTTCGGAAGCGATCAGTCGGACAGTGTGTCAGGTGTCGCTGCCGGTGCCGTCACTGACCGACAATTCACTCCTGTTCGGGAGCGATTAGTCGGACAGAGGGCCGTCGAGGGAGTCGTCGGCGGGCTCGATATCGGAGTCGGCAGGCTCGATGTCCGGCTCGGCGGACGAGATGGGTCGTTCGTGGACGCCGAGAAACCGGGCGGTGGTCAAGAACGCTGTATGGGCCACCATCCGGTGATCGGGCCGCACTGCCATGCCCTCGATGTGCCAACCGCGATGCAACACTTCCAAAGTACGGGCGCCGTTCCACGCTCGGCTACGAGCGAGCGCCTCACGAACTTGCACGGCCTGTGTGATCGACGGCGTGTAGGCCACGATGATGCCGCCGAGACGGAGTGCCTTCTCGGCGTGAGGAACAACATTCCACGGCTCCGGGAGATCCAGTACCACGCGGTCGAAATCGTTGCCGTCGATACCGTCGTACGCGTCGCGGATCTCCACGTTGTAGCGACTGAGCGCATCCTCGCCGAGGAACGAGCGAACGTTAGAGATCGCCCGATTGGCGAAGTCCTCACGCAATTCGTAGCCGGTGATCTCTGCGCCGTAGCGCAGCATGGTCATCGACAGCGCCCCACTTCCGACCCCGGTCTCGAGCACCTTCACACCTGGACCGATGTCGGCGATCATGCAGATCGGGGCAAGATCCTTCGGGTAGATGACCTGCGCGCCGCGCGGCATCTGGACGACGAAATCCTCCAGCGTTGGGCGCAGCACCGTGTAGGACGAACCTTTGGTGGATCGTGCGATCAAACCCTCGAAGTTGCCCACGATGTCGGCGTGCGGAACGAAGCCGTTGTGACTGTGGAACTCGCCGCCCTCTTTGAGGATGAGCAGGTACCGGCGCTGCTTCACGTCGAGCAACAACACTCGGTCGCCGTAGTCGAATGGCTTGTTCATCGCCGCCGCCCTTTTCCTGTGATGAGTTCGACCGGCACCGGCTCATGCGCTGCCGACTTCTCGACCAAGTTGCAGAATGCGCAAATTTCGCCGGTGGTTGGCGAACCGCAACGCGAGCACGGATGCAACGTGACGTCTTCGCCGAGTGCAAACGCGGCGAAGAGCGGCGCAACCTTGTCGACGAAGTTGAGGTAAAACGCTGTCTTGGTGCCGGGCGAATCCGCCTCGATCTTGTTCAACGCCTCTTTGAAACCGAGATGCTTGTTGCCGGCAGCGATCGGGCATTCGTCGACGAGGTAGTCGATGCCACGGATCACACACCACGCCGCCATCTCGCGTTCCGACAGCCGGACGAGTGGCTTGACCTTCTTCGGAAAGCCGTTTCGGGCCGGCAGCACAGGTAGTTGGCGAGCGAGGTATTCGAGTTCCCAACGCAGCGTGTTGCCGTACAGGACAGCTGCTTCGTCGTCGAGGTTGTGCCCCGTCACCAGCACCGTGTAGTTGCCGTCGATGGCCGCCTTGTCGAAGATATGACGCTTGCTCATCCCGCACGCTGAACACGGAACCCGCCGGGTCGCACGAGTTGCGGTCGGCACGTCGTATCCGTAGTCGTCGCGCAGCGACACCTCGATCAGATGCAGGCCCCGTTCGGCTGCAAACGCTCGGGCATGATCACCAGAGATATCGCTGTATTCGCCGATACCGAGACCGACATAGAGGCCGTCGGCCTGATAGCCGAGATCGATGAGAAGGTCCCAGATGGCAA
>JANOQU010000062.1:0-10531 GCA_031422355.1 Actinomycetes bacterium | reverse complement strand
GCGACGTCATCGAGCGGATCAGCTTCTACGCTCCGTACAAAACAGATCCCATCCGATGGCAGAAGGTCCTCGAGGACCTCAAGGCGTCATAGGCGTCATATGTCTCATGGGCGTCAGGCGCCCAGCCCAACGAGCCAGCGCCGAACGTTGTCGCCGAGCGCGGCGACGTCGTAGCCACCCTCTTGCAGCACGACCGTCGGCAGATCCAATTTGCGCACGGCCGCGCCGCAACGTTCGAAGCCATCGGCGGTCACGGAAAGATCGCTGATCGGGTCTGTGATGAATGTGTCGAGACCCAACGACACGATCACCATCGACGGTCCGAACGACTGGATCCTCTCCATCGCCGAGTGCAGGGCCTCGACAAAAGCATCGTCGTCCGTACGCGCCGCGAGCGGAATGTTGAGGTTCGCGCCGACGCCGCGGCCCGTACCGATCTCGTCGGCATAGCCCATGTTGTACGGATACGCACGAACCGGATCACCGTGCAACGAGACGTACTGCACGTCGTCGCGCGAATAGAAGATCTCCTGAGTGCCATTTCCATGGTGATAGTCGACATCCAGCACGGTCACCTTGGTTCCAGTGGTCGAAGCCACATGGTGGGCAGCGATCGCGGCGTTGTTGAAAAAGCAATAGCCACCATAGAGACCACGGGTCGCGTGGTGTCCTGGGGGGCGGCACAGCCCGTATGCCGCTCGCTCACCATCGAGAACCAGCTTGGTCGCCGACATCGCGGTGTCGACTGCTGATCGCGCAGCATCGTAGGTACCTTCCGTCAACGGCGTCGTGGTCTCGAAGCAGTACCAGCCAAGACGACCGTGGATCGAAGCCGGTTCGCTGCGTTCGGTCATCCCGTTGCGAAGTGCGGGCCGAAAGAACACGTCCGGGGTGACATCGGCGGTCGGACCGACGGCTTGTTGATATTCGCCCCACCCGGTCGACAGAAAACGAACCAAGCCGGCGTCGTGGACGGCCTCGATCGGACCGCTACCCCATTCCGTTGGTTCTTCGAACTGAAACCGATCATCGCCCTGCAATGTCTCGCGAATCGCCTCGGCTCGCCCCGTGTGTTCGAATGCCGGACCGATGCTCGACTGCTCGATTCCGGTTTTTGGGTCATGCCCGAGGTGAGCCGCTGTGTAGACAACTTTCATCACCCGAACAGCTCCAATTCCTCGTTCAAGTACTGCTCGCGACATTTCGCCCGTTGCAGTTTGCCGGACGACGTCTTCGGCAGCGTGCCTGCCTTGACCAACATCACATCCCGCGGAGGCAGGCCGCACACTTCGATCGTGCGGTGGTGGATCGATTCTTTCACCGTCGGTGCGTCGTCGGTTCGAACCTCGGCGACAACGATCACGGTTTCCTTGCCCTTGTAACCCTCGACGCCGAACGCGATCACATTGCCGGCTCGCACACCCTCCAGACCGCCTACGGCGCGTTCGATGTCTTCGGGGAACACATTTCGCCCACCGACGATGATCACGTCCTTGATCCGCCCACACAACACAAGCTCTCCATCGAGCATGTAGCCGAGGTCGCCGGTGCAGAGCCATCCATTGCTGAACAATGCTGCGGTCGCGTCCGGCCGTTTGTAGTAACCCGGCGTCACCGACGTTCCCCGAATCAACAACTCGCCGACATGACGCTCTGGAACGTCGTCGCGTGTGTCGACGTGAACAATCTTCATCTCGAGATCAGGCACGGCGCAACCGAGCACCGGTAGCCGACGTACCGAGTCAGGCTCGGTGTCTGCGGTGATCTCGATCGGCTTGGCGACACGGTCACGTTCGAGCACGACGCGATCGACGTCATCGGTGACCAACCCGCGGTGGCGAACTGGGAACGCGCCGCCGATTGCAACCTCTGCCATGCCGAACGCTGGAAACACGCTGCCCGGCTTGAAGCCAAACCGAGCGGCCGCTTCAACGAATGCCTCGACTGCAGCTGGATCGACGGGCTCCGCGCCACTCAGTGCCAACGTCAGTTGGGAGAGATCGAGACCCTCCATCCGTTTCAGTGCTCGCGTAGCCAGTACCCACGAGAAATTCGGCCCGGCCGTCGCAGTCCCCTTGTGATCACTGATCCACTGCATCCAATTGCCGGGGTGAGCCATGAAGTCCTGAGGCGCAGCCTGGACCAACTGACATCCATTCGTCATCGGGATCGACAAGAAACCAACCAGGCCCATGTCGTGATAAAGCGGCAGCCACGACACCATCACCTCGTCCGGACCGAGTTGTGCTGCTGCGCACGATGCGTCGATGTTCGCCGTGAGTACCCGGTCGGGGATCATCACGCCCTTTGGTTCGCTGGTCGATCCGCTCGTGTATTGCAGGATCACGAGACGCTCAGGGTCGTTGGCAGGTATTTCAAGCCGATCGCTGCTCGGGTTGCCCGGCTTGGGCATCACGTTCGCCATGGGTTCGATAGGCGGATCGCCCGGTCCAGCGGTATAGAACGCTGCGAGCATGTCGTCGATCAGCACCAATTTCGCATCACCGTGCTGGATCCGCGCTCGCGTGCTCTCCACGAACGCGTCGAGCGAGGCCATCCGCATCGGAAGGGGCAGGACCATGCTGGCGATACCGCTCAGCCAACATCCCTGGATGATGGTCATCAACGGACGACTCGTGGGTCCGAGGATGGCGACGTGGTCGCCTGGAACCAATCCCCGAGCCTGCAGGGCAGCGCCGACGGCGCGTGCCTCGTCGTGGATCTGCCCCCACGGGATGAAGTCCGGTCCATCGGTCGGCTTGATCGACGCGCCGACGAAACGGACCCCGGTCGGCCGATCGGCGGCGGCCTGCAATCGGTCGGTGATGGATCCAGCGGTGAGTGCCATAGACAGGCGAAACGATAGTCACCCGAGCGGGCTCGCGAGCATGTAAGTTGCTCAACGCGACATTGGTATGAATCGTCGCTGCAAAGGGAAGGGCCGGGCATGACCGACATCTCCAGCGGACGCATCATCAGCAGCCCATCCAACCGAGGTTCGGCGGACGGTGACACATCGGCAATTCGACGGATTGTGGTCGGAATCGACGGCTCACAGCCGTCCAGCGCGGCCCTCGAGTGGGCGATTGCGGAGGCAACGCTTCGTCACGCCGAACTCGACGTCGTGGTCAGTTGGGACTATCCGATGATGGCGACATCGGAACCGATCTATATCCCGATGCCCGACAAGGACGAAATGGAAACCGGAGCCGAAAAGACTGCAGAGGCGATGATTGCTCGATCGTCATTGCCGAAGTCTGGTGTGACGTACAAGGTCGTCACACCAGAAGGCCGCCCAGGCGAGACGCTGGTGGAGATGTCTGATGGCGCCGAACTGCTGGTCGTTGGTTCCCATGGCGCCGGGGTGATCAAGGAACTGTTCCTCGGCTCGGTCTCCAACTACTGCGCCCATCACAGCTCCTGCCCAGTTGTACTCGTCCGAACGCCTGGTTGACGTTAGCGTTGGTCTCTATGGACGTGCAGTCATGAACGTTGAAGTCGTCGACTACCGGTCACCGCAAGCCCCTCACGATTTCGCGCGGTCGTTGCATGAGACCGGCTTCGCCGTGCTCGTCAATCATCCGCTCGAACAGGCGCTGGTCCAAGGTATCTATGACGAGTGGCTGTCATTCTTCGATAGCGACGCTAAGTACCCGTATCGGTACAGCGGCGACGACCAGGGCGGCTATTACGGCCCCGACGTCTCCGAGACGGCCAAGGGCAACTCGATCCGCGATATCAAAGAGTTCTTCCACGTCTACCCGTGGGGGCCATACCCGGGCGAGGTCAGCGAGAAGGCGCTGCAGTACGCGGCCCAAGCAAAGGTGATCGCCAACACCCTTCTCGGCTGGGTGGAAGCCGAGACTCCTCCGCATGTCGCCGCCCTGTTCTCGAGACCACTCAGCGAGATGATGAACGGCAGCACCCGGTCGCTGCTGCGAATCCTTCGCTATCCGCCGCTGCGCGGCGACGAGCCAGCGGGAGCCGTCCGGGCAGCAGCGCACGAGGACATCAACCTGCTCACCGTTTTGCCGGCCGCTAACGAGCCCGGCCTGCAGGTCAAAGACACCGCAGGGAACTGGCACGACGTACCGTGTGACTTCGGCAGCTTGGTGATCAATTGCGGCGACATGCTGGCGCTGGCCAGCGGCGGCTACTACCCCTCGACCACCCACCGAGTGATGAACCCGACCGGTGAGGGGGCGACACGTTCGCGATTGTCGCTGCCGTTGTTTCTCCATCCAGCCGACGACGTCATCCTCGCCGAGGGACGGACTGCCCATTCGTTCCTGCAGGAACGGCTGGCCGAGCTGCGCAGTCAAGACCTCAAGCCAGCAACACCCAGCGCCAACTGACACATGCCGACGACCACCTTCGACGGTGCCTTCATTCGTCGCGGCCGAAACGATGTCATCGCCCGACGGGACCTGACCGGACGTGGCCTGGCCCGTCGGCTGTCAGATCAGATGGACGGATGGTTCGACGCGCTCGGCCGCAATCTCCCCGCCGGTTGGTCGATCGTTGCGACTGGCGGCTACGCAAACGGTCTGCTGTGCCCGGGCAGCGACATCGACGTGGTTCTGCTTCATCCTCATCGAGCCGGGAGCGATGAGGTCCGAAGTATCGCCGAGCCGCTCTGGTATCCAATGTGGGACGCCGGGGTGAAGCTGAGTCCCGCAGCCCATTCGGTGAAGTCGTTGCTGTCGTTGGCCAACACAGATCTCGTCACGGCCACGTCGTTGCTACGGCTGCGGACACTCGCTGGAGATGAGGCTGATACTGCGTTGGTCCGGACGCAGGCGCTCGATCAGTGGCGGCGCAGGTCTCAGAGTTGGCTCGCCAGCCTCCGTCAGGTGAGTGAGGAACGTTGGTCGCGGACAGGAGACGTCGCCTCTCTGCTGGAACCGGATCTGAAAGACGGTCAGGGTGGGCTGCGCGACTATGACGGAATTCGCTGGGCTTTGGCCGTCGACCGGCCTGAGATCAGCGCGGCCCTGGAGGCGCCGCTGGAGGACCTCGCAGCCCCAGCGGAGATGCTGCTTGCGGCTCGATGCGAGGTTCATCGTCTGACTGGTAAATCGACGAACATCCTGTTGCTCCAGGACCAAGATGCTGTAGCCGACGCCATGGGCTTCGCTGACGCCGACGTCTTGATGGCCCGTGTGTCCGACGCCGCCCGCTCGATCGACTGGGCGAGCGAACGGTTCTGGTGGCGAGTCGCCCGGGCTCAACGCAAGGGCCGCCAGGCAGCGGGGTCAGGTCGGGGCTCGCCCGGCCGGGTGATGGCAACACTGCGACCCGGGGTGACCGTGGTGGACGATGAGGTCGAAGTCGATGTCGACCGCGCTGAGGTCAATCGATCACTCGTCTTGCGAGTCGCCGCAGCGGCCGCGCATGCCCGCTATCCGATCAGCCGTCGGGCGTTGATCAGCCTGTCGGCAACCGCCGCAGACGATGACGATCGAACGTGGGACGAGCCGACGAAGCAGGCAATGGTGAGCTTGCTCGGCGCTGGGTCTCATCTGATCGATTCGGTCGAGGCGCTGGAGCGCTACGAGCTGTTCAGCCGGATGCTGCCCGAGTGGCGCCACGTTCGAAGCCTGCCCCAGCGAAATGCGTTCCACACCTACACGGTCGACCGCCACTTACTGCAGACCGTCGCCAATGCCGGAGAGTTCGTCCGCTCCGTCACACGCCCTGACCTGTTGTTGGTCGGGGCATTGCTGCACGACATCGGCAAGGGATACCCGGGCGACCACACCGCTGCTGGAATGGAGCTCGTCGACAGGATTGCTCCGCGAATGGGGTTCGTCGCCGAGGACGCCAGCATCATCAGATCCTTGGTCGAGCATCACCTGTTGTTGCCGGAGACGGCCATGCGACGCGATCTCAGCGATCCACGAACAGCCGAGAACGTGGCTGCTCTCGTCGGGGATCCGTTGCGCCTCCAACTACTGCGAGCGCTGACCGAGGCGGACAGCCTGGCGACCGGGCCGTCCGCATGGTCGGGATGGAAGGCATCGCTCATCGACGAACTCGTTCGGGCCGTCTCGGCGGTCTTTGCCGGCCGAGTCACGACCACCGTGGATGTCGACTTCCACGCACGATTCGCCGATGTTCTCGACGACGTTCGAACATCGGGTCAGGCGAGGACCATCCGCGAACAGAATGAGAACTTTGACGTATGGCTTGTCGCAACTCGCGATCAACCAGGGCTGTTCGCAAAGATCGCCGGTGCCTTTGCAATGCACGGTGTCGACGTCGTCAGCGCCGAGGCGTGGACGAGTACCGACGGCTTCGCAGTCGATCAGTTCAACGTCGCGAAGTCGAGCAAGGTCACCACCGACTTTGCAAAGCTGGACCACGACATACACGGCGTCGTGACCGGATCAGTCGACATCAGCGGTCGGATCGCACAGCGGATCCGAACGTACAGCCGCGCCCACCGGCGGGCGACCGCCGCCGTGCCACCCCGTCTCGAGGTCCTGATCAGCAACGAAGCGTCGGCCTCGACCACGATGATCGACGTACGCGCGCCAGACGCGATCGCTGTGCTCTACCGGCTCGCATCCCGACTGTCCGAGCACGGATTGGACATTCGATCCGCCAAGGTCGCAACGCTCGGCCACGAGGTGGTCGACGTGTTCTACGTCCAGAGAACCGGTCGTTCCGGGCCGGCGCGGCAGATTCCTGGGCGTGACCACGAGCAACTTCGCGAGGACCTCAAACTCTCGCTCGTCGACGTGTAGCGCACAACTGCGATCAAACGATCGCTGCTGCGAGGCGGTCGATCTCGCGCCCGATCCGTTTGACGCTGACCGGCCCCGGTGTGCCCAGAGTTTGGGCGAAGACACTGACCCTCAATTCCTCCAACATCCATCCGACCGAGAGCACCTCTGCGGTCACGGTGCTTGGTCGAAGTTCCGCAACGAAGTCGCGATACCGCCGCTCGATGACTGCCACCTCGGCGAACTGGCGACGATCGCGGGCGGGATCCTCCGGCAATTTCGAGATCCGACGTTCGATCCCGCGGACGTAGCGCAGGACATCGGTCAACCTGGCTGTACCCGCGGCGGTCACGAACCCGGGTCGGACAAGCCAACGAAGTTGTGTCGTTGCATCGACGACCGATGGCTGCATCGCTGGGGTGATCAGCCGACCGAGCTTGGCATCGACGTCAGCCGCGACAGCCAGGATTCGGCCCGCCGAGCGAATCGCCAACGCGCTGGTCGCCGTCAGTTCTCGGCGTGCCGCGACCACGAGCGCAGCAAAGGCCTGCTCGTCCCAGGTCGGGCCGCCATGGTCGTTCATCACGGTGTCGGCTGCGGCCATGATGCAGTCTCGAAGGAGGCTGCCGAGCGAGGTGCCCGGTGTGCGACCGATTGCCAGCCGAACGGCATTCGGGACTTCTCGTTCAAGCCCGCGCAGTCCGACCGGGACGGTCATGAGCAGCATTCGGCGCACACCGCCGGGCATGATCCGTTGCTGAATTCCTTCGGTACTGAAAACCCGGATCGAAACACTGGTGCTGTCGTCGATGAGGGCAGGGAACCCCCGCACGATCTGACCTGCGACCGTCGACTCGACGACCCGCGGCAGGTCGCCGAAATCCCACTGCTGGATGCCGGAGCGCTCGATCGCCGGCGCAACCTCCGCGATTGCTTCACGAACGCGACCGCCAACCAGTCGACGAACAGCCGCGAGATCCTTGCCGGTCGCGACGACAGTTCCGTCGTCTTGCTCGATCGAGAACGTGATCCGATGATGGTCGTCAACGGCGCGAACGTCGAACGAGTCGGCGGTGACCCGCTCGCTAGTCATCTCGGTCACGGCGTCGGCCAAGGCGCGATCGAGTGGTATGTCGCGGGCATGGCGACGCAGCCTTGCGGCGACGGCTCGAGACGTCTCGGCGAGCGGCGTCATGCTGCGCCGGATCGACTTCGGCAGCGCCCGGACCATCGCATCGATCAGGCCGTCTTGGAAACCCGGCACCTGCCAGTCGAAGCCGTCTGGTGTCACTCGGTTGAGCACTGCGAGCGGGATGTGGACAGTGACCCCGTCGCCTGACTCACCCGGTTCGAAGCGGTACGTGACGGCGAAGGTCATATCCTGCTGTCGCCACGAATCTGGATAGTCATCCGTACTCAGCGATTCGCTGCCCGTGAGATCGGCGAGCGTCATCCGGAGCAGTTCCGGTTGGGTGGCCTTGGTCCGTTTCCACCATTGATCGAAATGCCGGGTCGAGACGATGTCTGGACCGATGCGGGCCGAGTAGAAGTCGAAGATCGCGTCGTCGTCCACCAGATTCCAGCGGCGCAGTCGATCGCCCAGTTGACGAATCTCATCGACGAACGCCTTGTTCTGCTGAATGAATCCGTGACGCGAGGTCCACTCCCCCTCCACGAGCGCGTGCCGCACGAACATCGCTCGCGCTGCGGCCTTGTCGACGCGGTCGTACCCAATCGTGCGCGCCGCCACGAGTGCAAGTCCGTACAGCATCACTCGCTCGCTCGTGACGGCTCGACCGGCCCGGTCATCCCACCGTGGCTCGCCATAGGAGCGCTTGATCAGGTGCCCGCCAAGCGCCTCTGCCCACTCCGGCTGGACCGAAGCGGCCACACGGGCCCAGAGCCGATTCGTCTCGACCAACTCCGCGGCCATCACCCACTTCGGCGGCTTCTTGGCCACCACCGAGCCGGGGGCCACGACGAACTTGGAGCCGCGCGCGCCGCGGAACTCGCGGCTATCGCCATCGCGCAATCCGAGCTGTGAGAGCAGGCCCGCCATCAGGGCCTGGTGAACCCGGTCGGGGTGGCCAACCGTAGTCCCTGCATTCACCCCAACGCTCGCCGTCGCTTGACGGATCTGTCGAAAGAGGTCCTGCCACTCTCGGACCCTGAGATAACTGAGGAACTCGTTGCGGCACATCTTGCGAAACTGGCTCGATGACAACTCGTGCTGGCGCTGCTTGAGGTAGTCCCACAACGCAACCAAGCCGAGGAAATCGGAACCATCGACAGCGAACCGTCGATGAGACTCGTCAGCTGCTTGCTGCTTGTCCGCTGGCCGCTCACGCGGATCCTGGATGGAAAGCGCCGCGGCGATGATCATCACCTCGCGCACGCAGCCGTGGCGCTGGGCCTCGAGCACCATCCGGCCGAGCCGCGGGTCGATCGGTAGCTTGGCCAGTCGTTGACCGAGCGGAGTCAGCCGCCGTTGGTCAGCGGGTTGATCGGGCTCGAGCGCCCCGAGTTCTTCGAGGAGTGCGACTCCATCTCGGACCGACCGGCTGTCCGGCGGGTCCAGGAATGGGAACGCCGCGACGTCGCCCAGGCCGAGGGCAGTCATCTGCAGGATCACTGATGCAAGGTTGGTCCGCAGGATTTCGGGCTCGGTGAACTCGGCTCTGCCGGCGAAGTCGTCCTCGGCATACAGCCGGATGCAGATTCCTGGAGCGACGCGTCCACACCGACCTGCTCGTTGGTTGGCCGATGCCTGCGAAACCGGCTCGATCGGCAGTCGCTGCACCTTCAAGCGATGGCTGTATCGAGACATCCGGGCAGCTCCGGCATCGACGACGTAGCGCACCCCTGGAACCGTCAGTGAGGTCTCGGCAACGTTCGTTGCCAGCACTACCCTGCGCCCGGTGTGGGGCTGGAAGATCCTGTGCTGTTCGGCAGCGGACAATCGGGCATACAGCGGCAACACGTCGATCTGACCAGCCCAGCCGGGCCGAGCCTCGACCCGCCTCAGCGCATCGGCGGTGTCGTGGATCTCGCGTTCGCCACTGAGGAAGACGAGTACGTCGCCGGGCCCCTCATTCGACAATTCGGCGACCGCGTCACACACTGCCTGCACCTGATCCCGATCCTCATCGACGGGCCGGTAGCGCACTTCGACCGGATAGGTGCGTCCGGTGACTTCGATGATCGGAGCGTTATCGAAATGCTCCGAGAACCGTTGGGTGTCAATGGTGGCCGATGTCACGATCAGCTTCAGATCTGGCCGGCGCGGCAGCAACTGCTTCAAATAGCCGAGCAGGAAGTCGATGTTGAGACTTCGCTCGTGGGCCTCGTCGATGATCAGAGTGTCGTACCGCGACAATCGTCGGTCGCGCTGGATCTCGGCCAGCAGAATTCCGTCGGTCATGACCTTGATGTACGTGGCATCACCGACCCGGTCGGTGAAGCGAACCGTGTAGCCGACCGCAGAACCCAACTCCGTGCCGAGTTCCTCGGCGACCCGTTCAGCGATGGTTCGTGCGGCCACCCGCCGAGGCTGGGTGTGACCGATCAGGCCAACGACGCCGCGCCCGAGTTCGAGACACAGCTTCGGCAGTTGCGTGCTCTTTCCCGAGCCTGTCTCGCCGGCCACGATCAACACCTGGTTGTCGCGAATCGCGGCGAGAAGATCGTCTCGTCGGCCGGTGATCGGAAGGATCTCTGGGTACGTGATCGTCGGCACCGACGACCGCCGCCGCTCGATCCGCTCCTCGGCGCGCGACAGCCCTGAGGTGAGGGTCGGCGAATCG
>JANOQU010000061.1:0-6093 GCA_031422355.1 Actinomycetes bacterium | reverse complement strand
TCAGCACCGACAAGGCCGTCGAACCAACGAACGTGCTCGGCCTGACCAAGCGTGTCGCAGAACGGCTCACTGCGGCCGCAGCCGCCGAGACAGGCGAGGCGTATGTCTCGGTCAGATTCGGCAACGTGCTGGGATCGCGTGGCTCGGTGCTAGAGACTTTCGAGCGTCAGATCGCCGCCGGTGGTCCAGTGACGGTGACTCATGAAGATGTCACTCGATACTTCATGGTCGTTCGTGAGGCGGTCCGGCTGACGTTGCAGGCCGCCGCGATCGGCGTCGGTGGGGAGGTACTGGTGCTCGATATGGGCACCCCAGTGCGAATTCTCGATGTCGCCCGGCAGTTGATCGAGCAGCGCGGAGGTGGAATCGAGATTCGCTTCACCGGACTTCGGGCCGGGGAAAAGATGCACGAGGTCTTGCTCGCTCCCGGCGAGTTTGCAACGCGGAAAATGCACCCGATGATCGACCATGTCGAAGTCGCCCCGATCGACCTTGCGGAAGCCTTCGATCGTTGTTGCATCGGTCCTGCGGTCCCCGATCCCGACGCAATGCGTCAGATCGTTCAGTTCGGACTACCTCCACGAGATCTCGACCAGTACGATCGCGGTGCCCTGCACGACGCAGGCAACTTCGACTGGTCGGCAGGGAGCTGAGCGATGGCCGCATCGACGAACTCATCAATCCAGACCCCGTTCAGCGCGGCATCCCGCAACGGGCTGATGTCTGCCCTCGTGAAGTCGTTCATTGTCTGCCTTGCGCTGGCGACCACGGCCATGACCTCTGCGCCGGCTCTGGCGAACCCCATTTACCCACCGGCCTCCAGTGTCACCGTGGTCACGAATCAGCAGGTGTATCTCGTCGATCAGACGGTCGTGATCACGGCGACTGCCTGCGCGGTCGGCGATCTCGTCACGTTCACAATTGTGCCAAGCAGCGGTGGCACACCCATTGTCCTGACTGCCGTTGCTGTTGCGTCCGGCGCCGGAGCCGCCGCCGTCGTCACGATGGTCGCAACCGACAAGGGTGCCTACCAAGTCACTGCGACGTGTGGCGGAAAGTCGGCGCAAACGAACTTCACGGTGGTCACCGTGAGGATTCCCGACACCGGTAGCGATGTCTCCGGGGTGATCACCATCGCAACGCTCGTCGTGCTGGTCGGGATCGGGCTGTTCCTTGTCGCCCGGCTTCGTCGTCGCCCAATCGAGCAATGACCTGGCAGCGATGGGCCTGACTGAATCGTCAGCACTTCGCCGTGTCGTGGTGGTCGGGGCATCACTGGCGGGCGTGCGAACATGCGGCGGATTACGCGCCGAGGGCTTCGACGGAGAGATCGTTCTGATCGGCAACGAGGTGCATGCGCCGTACGACCGTCCGCCGTTGTCGAAGAAGGTTCTTGCTGGGGAGTGGGAGCCGGACCGGATTGCGTTGTTCCGAGCCGGAGAGCAGGAGTCGCTCCAACTCGATCTGCGTATCGGCACGGCAGCGGTTGGCCTCTCGATCGCAGACCGCATGGTCACGCTCGCCGACGCGAGCACGGTTGCCTACGACGGTTTGGTGATCGCAACAGGCGCCGCACTTCGTCGTCTGCCTGGCCAGCCAGATCACCCGAGCGTTTTCGAACTCCGCACGCTCGACGACTCGCTGGCGTTACGAGACCGGTTGATCGCTGGAGACCAGCGCGTCACGGTCATCGGTGCGGGCTTCATCGGCCTCGAAGTTGCCGCAACCGCTCGTTTGCTCGGCAACACGGTCACCGTCCTCGAGGGCGCTTCGGCGCCATTGATCAGAGGCCTCGGTGCCGCCATGGGCGGCGCAGTCACCCTGATCCACGCCGACCACGATGTCACCATTCGTTGCGGCGTACAGGTCCGCTCTCTTCAACTGGAACGAGATTCGATCGACGTTCACGTCACGGATCCGGACGGTTCGATGTCGGTGGTCGTCAGCGACATCGTCGTGGTTGGTGTTGGTGTGGCGCCTGCGACTGCATGGCTCGAGGGCAGCGGTGTGCAACTCCGAGACGGCGTCGTCTGTGACGCCACGCTGAACGCGCTTCGAGAAACAGCGAAGGTTGACGCCGGGTCCGATCCCGCCGTGTCGGGTAGCCGCGAGTCAGATGTGGCCAACCGAGTGCCGAATGTGTTCGCGGCCGGCGACATCGCCCGCTGGCCGAACCCGCAGTTCGACCACGAAGAGATGCGGGTCGAGCATTGGACCAATGCGTCGGAGCAAGGTCTGGCCGTCGCCAAAAACCTGCTTGCTGTCGGGCGCGGCGATGCCGCCGAGCCATTCAGCACGGTGCCGTTCTTCTGGAGCGAGCAGTTCGGCAAACGGATCCAGTTCATCGGGCGCGCCGCTGGCGACGACGACATCGCAATCGTCAGGGGCTCGATCGAGGATCGCTCGTTCCTTGCGCTCTATGGCAAGCACGGTCGACTCCGCGGCGCGCTCGGTATGGCGATGCCCAAGCAGTTGATGCAGTGCCGCGCACTCCTGCTGTCGAATCTGTCTTTCGACGACGCGATCGAGGCCGTCGCAGCGTTTGCCTGACTGGCGTAACATTCGCCGAATGGGCAATCCAAACAGCAGTCATCTGTCCGATGTCTGGTTCGCGGTCACCTCGCTGCAGGTGGCAAGCGGTCACGGATGTTGGGTGACCACAACCGACGGCGACGACTACCTCGACTTCGCCGCCGGTATCGCCGTCAACTCAACCGGTCACGCACACCCGGCGGTTGTCGCGGCAATCGCCGAACAGGCCGCACGGTTCATCCACGCTCAGGTCAACGTCTACAAGCACGACCTGCTCGAGCCGCTCGCCGCCAAGCTGGCCGAGATCACCCCGGCAGGGATCGATAAGTTCTTCTACGCCAACTCGGGTGCTGAGATCACCGAAGCCGCCGTGAAGTTGGCCAAACAGGCCACCGGGCGACCGCATGTGATCGTGTTCAGTGGCAGCTTCCACGGTCGCACCCACTTGGCGATGGCGATGACCACATCCAAGACCGGCTACCGGGCAGGCCATGCGCCGCTGCCGTCGGGCATCTTTGTCGCCCCGTACCCGAACCCGCTCGCCGACGATCAAGACGCAGAGGTCGAGCGGGCGCTCTCTGGCCTCGACCACCTGCTCAAGTCGATGACAGCACCGAATGAGACCGCTGCGATGATCCTTGAACCGGTGCTCGGCGAAGGTGGCTACATCGCCGCGCCGCCCGCATTCATCCACGGCATCGTCGAACGATGCCGCGCCCACGGAATTCTGTTCATCGCCGATGAGGTGCAGAGCGGGTTCGGGCGGACGGGCGAGATGTTCGCTGTCGATCATTACGGCATCGAGCCCGACGTCATCTGTATGGCCAAGGGCATCGCGTCAGGGTTCCCGTTTGCGGCGCTTGGCACCACGGCCGCACTCGACGCGAAGTGGACCAAAGGCAGCCACGGTGGTACCTACGGCGGCAACGCAATGGGCTGTGCAGCGGCACTTGCAACGATCGAGGTCATGAGCGATCCGGCGTTTCTGCCCAACGTTCGCGAACGCGGGCGGCAACTCACGGCGGGCCTACAGGATCTGCAGTTCCACGATGGCGGCATCGTCGACGTGCGTGGTCCAGGGCTGATGGTGGGTACTGAATTCTCCGATCCGGCGCGGGTCGCAGCGATCCAGAAGCATTGTCTGGAGGAGGGCCGGACGATCCTGATGAACGCCGGTACGTACGCGACGACCCTCCGTTGGATGCCGCCGTTGGTGGTCGACGAACACGAAATCGAGATCGGCCTGGCAGCGTTCGCAGCGGCGCTCAAGGCCACCAACTGATGGCGGCACCAGACCCCGAGAGGCTCGCGGTCTGGCGATCCATGCTCATCACCCACGCCACTGTCAATCGAGCACTGACGCTTGCTCTCGACGAGGAGCGGCAGTTGCCATTGCCGTGGTTCGAGGCGCTCAATGCCCTACAGGGAGCGGGTGGGAGAGTGCGGGTGATGGATCTCGCCGAACATCTGGTGGTCAGTCCGTCCAGCCTGTCGCGCCAGTTGGGTCGGATGGAAGAGGAAGGCCTGATCCGACGCGATCGTGGCTACCTCGGCGATCAGCGCGCTGTCGTCGCCGTGCTGACCCGTGAGGGCCGAGACACGTGGCGCCGTGCCAACACGACCTACCTGCGAGTCGCCAAGCGACTGTTCATCAACAAACTGACCGACGCCGACGTCGTCGCGATGAGACTCGCCCTCGACCATCTGTGCTAATGCTCGGGACTGGCCTCCGGCGCCTGGGGCGCCTTTGGCCGCTCCCTCGGGCGGCTGCTCGCTGGCGCTCCCAACGCCGCTGTGCTAGTGCTCGGGACTGGGGGACTGGCGTGGTGGGAAACACGCCCATGATCCTGAACTTCCCCGTAACACGGGGGTTCGCGGGATCATGGGCGTGAGAATCCCCGCTGTGCTGAGTGTTCCGGACCGATCACGCCTTCGGCGGATTCGTTCCGTTCGTTGACCTGGGGTAAGAATCTGGCCATCTCGCCGGACAGCCAGTCCAACACCACCGATCAGAGAGAACGAACGAATGGCAAACGCCGTCATCGTCGATGCGATTCGCACACCGCTTGGTCGGCGCAACGGTCGGCTGCGCGATTGGCACCCTGTCGATCTCGCCGCGCAGACGCTGCGAGCGCTGACTGATCGCACCGGAATCGATCCGGCGATGATCGACGACGTCGTGATGGGCTGCGTGATGCAGGTCGGCGAGCAGGCCGCCAACATCGCCCGCAATGCGGTCCTTGCGGCTGGTTGGCCGGACACCGTCCCCGGAACGACCATCGACCGTCAATGCGGGTCGTCGCAGCAGGCGGCACATTTCGCAGCGCAAGGTGTCATGGCCGGTGCCTACGACGTGGTGATCGCAGCCGGTGTCGAGGTGATGACCCGTATTCCAATGGGGGCGTCATTCATGGACGGCAAGTTCGGCTTTCCATTCGGGCCCGCGCTTGGAGCCAGGTATGCGCCAGCGGGAGGCCTCGTGCCCCAGGGGATCAGTGCAGAACTGATTGCGGATGCGTGGGATATCAGCCGGGACTCGATGGATGCGTTCGCCGTGAGAAGTCAGTCCAACGCATCGCGAGCCAACCACGAGGGCCGCTTCGAACGTGAGATCCTGGCGCTGCGCGACGCCGATGGCAAGTCGATGAAGGTCGACGAAACTCCGCGAGACACAACGCTCGAATCACTCGCTCGGCTGAAGCCGGTGTTCATGTCGATCGAGGACGGCGGTCGCGTCACGGCCGGGAATTCGTCGCAGATCAGCGATGGCTCGGCTGCCATCTTGATCATGAGTGAGGCCAGAGCACTCCAACTCGGGCTGACTCCGAGAGCCCGATTCGTCGACTTCGCGGTTGCAGGTGCAGACCCGAGGTTGATGCTCACTGCTCCGATTCCGGCAACCCGCAAGGTTCTCGAACGGGCCGGGATGACCATTGACGACATCGACGTGATCGAGATCAACGAAGCGTTCGCTTCGGTTGTGTTGGCTTGGGAGCAGGAGTTGCACCCGGATATGGATCGGGTCAATGTCAACGGCGGAGCGATTGCTCTCGGGCATCCCCTTGGTTGTTCAGGCGCTCGGCTGATGACCACCCTGCTGCATGAGTTGGAGCGCAGTGGCGGACGGTTCGGCTTGCAGACCATGTGCGAGGGTGGTGGGCTCGCAAACGCGACCCTGATCGAGCGAATCTGAGCAGACACGCCCGAACGAAACCTTGGATAGCCTGGGTTCGTGCCCGAGTTTTCCACCATCATTTGGGTTGGTTGTGCGCTCGGACTGGGCTATGTCCTGTGGAAAACTGGCATTGGCATGTTGCGCAGTATGACGACGCCGCTCCCTGGACCTCCACCACCCGGTGAGATGCGCAGAATCAACGTCAAGTACCGCTGCAGTGTCTGTGGGCTGGAGTTGAAGATGATGTTGGCCCCTGATCAGGACCCTCCGCCGCCTCGCCATTGTCTCGAGGACATGGATTTGATCGCCCCGATTGAGTGATAGGCAGCGTTCCGAAGGCGATGGCCATTGTCCTCTGCCTGTGGATTAAGGTGTTGAGGAACGAC
>JANOQU010000060.1:0-8695 GCA_031422355.1 Actinomycetes bacterium | reverse complement strand
GTTACAACCGTTACGTACGCACGCCATCAGGTAGTTGCGGAAATTTGTTTGCGGGCCCGCCCCCCGTCCGATCGCCGCAATGACCCCCGCGAACGCATCGTTGACAACGTCATCGGCATCGCTGCGTGAGTGCAGGACGTGTCGTGCGATGCGACGAGCCGCTCCAGCGTGACGCCGGTACAGCTCGTCCCAAGCCCCGGTGCGACTTCCACCTGAGCGCGCCAAGTCGACGAGTTGTTCGTCAGTTCGCTCGTCCAGGGAGTAGTCACCCCCGAGAACAGACTTCGTCGCCATGTGACGCCCCCTGTTGGTGGCCGCTTCGTCGCAACCAACAATAGACACACTTCCTGCGAAAAGCCACACCTTTCGCCACGTTGAGCGCGAGCGCTGCTACTCAGGGTTGGCCAATCGGCCAACCCTGAGTTCGCTCATGAACTTCGTCGAGTCGAGCGACGGTTCAGCGGCGACGATCAGGGCCGATTCGCCCTGGGGTCATAGTTCAAGAGTCCCCACAGCGTCGATGATGACGCCCGTAACTGTTACGGTTCGATGACGACGCCTGCCGCAATCGCCGCCTCTCGGTACGCCGCCGCGAGGGACGACACTGTCTCGTGCGCATTCAGTCCACTCGGATTCGGCAGGACCCACAGTTCCGAACCTTCGAATTCAGCGGTTGCGGCGAACCGTCCCGGCTGACGTCCGACATGCGCATTCGGCTTGCCGAATGCCTGACGGTACGCAGTCACGCCGAGCAGAGCGACGACTTGTGGCCGAAGGTCAGCGACGAGCCGGGTCAACCGGTCCGCTCCCAGGCGAAGTTGCGCAGTGGTCAATTCGTCAGCCCGAGCCGTCGCTGTCGACACGATGTTGGAGATGCCGATACCGGCATCCAACACCATCCGCTCATCCGTCTCACTCATCCCGCCGCTCGCGTCGACGGTCGATGCCACGATGCCGGCCATCGCAAGCGCCGGCCAGAATCGATTGCCGCGGCGAGCGAAGTGGGCATTGACCGCCGCTGTCCACAGGCTGGGGTTGATCCCGACGAACAGGAGTCGGGGCGCCGACCCGATCAGGTCGTCGACCGTTGCCCCGTGGAGTGACATCAATTCCGACCGGCTAAACCTCAAACCTTGGCCCGCCAAGCCCGCTCGAAAGGCAGTCGCCATGCATGAGGGGCGATGAGTTGGTGAATTGCATTGGGACCCCAGGAGCCAGGAGCGTAGGACCTCACGGGCGGAGGCGATTCGAGAAGCGGCATCGAGAGTTCCCACAACCGCTCGATTCCTTCGGCTGTTGTGAAGAGCGTGTGATCGCCGCTCATCGCGTCATGGATCAGCCGTTCGTAGGCCTCGAGCACATCGGCTGCCCGACTCGTCTCATGCAATGCGAATTGCAGGCTGAGCTTGTCGAGACGCATTCCCGGTCCAGGACGCTTGCCGTAAAACGACAGCGACAGCTTCGATGCATCGGCCAGGTCGAAGGTGAGGTGATCGGGGCCGTGGGCACCCACTCCCGATCCGGGTGGAAACATGCTTTTGGGCGGTTCACGAAAGGCGATCGAGATGATCCGTGCGCCCTCAGCCAACTTCTTCCCGGTCCGAAGGAAGAACGGCACACCCGCCCACCGCCAGTTGTCGATCTCGCATTTCAGTGCGATGAACGTCTCGGTCTCGGACTCCTGCGCAACGCCATTCTCGTTGCGATAGCCGAGGTACTGACCACGAACGACGTTGCTCGGCTCGATCGACCGCATCGAGCGAAACACCTTGTTCTTTTCTTCGCTGATCGCCCGCGGTTCCAGCGCGGTCGGCGGTTCCATCGCCATGAAGGCCAGAACCTGGAACAGGTGCGTGACCACCATGTCTCGGTACGCACCGGTCGCCTCGTAGAAACCGATCCGTGAATCCAGCGACAGCATCTCAGGCACATCGATTTGGATGTGGTCGATGTGATCACGATTCCAGATCGGCTCGAACAGTCCGTTCGCGAACCGGAAGGCGAGGATGTTCTGCGCAGCCTCCTTCCCGAGGAAGTGATCGATCCGGAAGATCTGGTTCTCCGAGAACGTCTCATGCAGCGAAGCGTTCAGCGATTTGGCGCTGGCCAGGTCCGTCCCGAACGGCTTCTCCATGATGATTCTCGAACGTTCGACGAGGCCGGCGGCATCGAGCGTGCGCACGACCGCTTTGGCTGCGTTTGGCGGAACGCTGAGATAGTGCAGGCGTCGCGGTTCTCCGCCGAGTTCGGACTCCGCCACGGCAACCGCTGCGGCGAGTCCCTGTGGCCCAGAGTCTTGACGTACATATCGAAGGGTCTTGGCGAAGCTGGCCCATTGGCTGTCAGTGATGTTGCGACTCGAGAACTCCTTGCACGCAAGCCGTGCGAACACTGCGAAACCGTCAGAGTCGAGATCGTCGAGTGATGTGCCGACGATTCGCAATTCGGGCACCAGCCCGGCCAGATACAGGTGCATCAAGCCAGGGAGCAACTTGCGCCTGGCGAGGTCACCAGTTGCGCCGAACAACACAATGACGTGCGGCTTCAGCGGAGCAATCAAGTTCGCTGTGGCGTCGCTCGGCTCGGAATGATCGCTCATGGGCAAGCAACGTAATCCACAAGAGGGCGGCCGTGTTCGAAGAAACCGCAACGTTCACATAGGGTCCCAGCCATGCAAAACTTCGAGGGGAAAATCGCCGTCGTCACTGGCGGCGGCACAGGCATGGGACGCGAACTCGTCCGTCAGCTTGCAGGCCAAGGGTGCCATGTTGCAATGTGCGACGTTTCGTCCGACAACATGGACGAAACCCGGCGACTGGCACTTCTGGATGCACCGACCGGTGTGCGTGTCACGTCGTTCGTGGCCGACGTGTCGAGCGAGGAGCAATTGATCGGCTTCCGCGAAGCAGTCATGTCGGATCAGCAGACCGAGCACATCAACGCACTGTTCAACAACGCCGGAATAGGCGGCGGAGGCAGCCTCATCCACGATGATCGCGGGGAGTGGGACAAGACATTTGCCGTGTGCTGGGGCGGGGTTTACCTCGGCACTCGCACCTTCCTCCCGCTCCTGCTGGCGAGTACAGAAGGAGTTGTCGTCAACACGAGCAGCGTCAATGGCTTCTGGGCATCCCTTGGACCAGGAATTCCCCACACGGCCTACAGTGCGGCGAAGTTTGCCGTGAAGGGCTTTACCGAGGCCTTGATCAACGACTTTCGGATGAACGCTCCGCATCTGTCCGCGGCCGTTGTCATGCCTGGTCACGTCGGCACCTCCATCGTCATCAACTCCGGCGCGATCCTCGGACGCAATCCAAAAGAGATGACCGAGGATCAGATCAACCAACTCCGCGCTCGATCGGGCCGCGCCGGCCTGGACTTGTCGATGGCGAGTGACGAGGACATCCGCCTCGGGATGCAGCAGCGAGCGGAGTCGTTCCGCGATGAGGCGCCGCTCAGCGCGGCAGGCGCTGCGACGATCATCCTCGACGGAGTGAAAGCTGGCGATTGGCGAATCCTCGTCGGCGACGACGCGGTGCTCATCGACCAAATGGTTCGCGAAACGCCCCTCGAGGCCTACGAGGCCTCGTTCATGGATCAGGTGCGAAGCAAGGGCGCCTTCGGTTTCACGAGCACGTGACGAACGCGAGTTCGCGTTCGCGATCGTAGGGTTTGTTCATGACCGCAGCGCGCATCGGCACGACCACCATCGAATACGAGACGACCGGATCAGGTGAACCGTTGCTGCTCGTCATGGGACTGGGCAGCCAACTCATCCATTGGCCTGACGCGTTCGTCGATCTGCTCGCCGACAGAGGGTTCCACGTGATCCGGTTCGACAACCGAGACATCGGACTGTCGACGAAGATGACCGGGCGACCGCCAGGAATCCTGCGGACGATGGGCTCACTGTTCTCCAAGCGCTTTGCCCGCGCCGACTATCAACTCGCAGACATGGCCAGCGATGCCGCCGGTTTGCTCGATCATCTCGGTATCGAGCGCGCCCATGTGGTCGGCGTCTCGATGGGTGGGATGATCGCCCAGTCGATTGCGATCGACCATCCGCACAAGGTCGCCAGCCTCACGTCGATCATGTCCAACACCGGAAGTCGTCGCCACGGTCGAATCTCTCTGGCGCTGGCGAGCAAGGTGCCCAAGCACCTGAAGACGCCGGCAGAACCAACGGCTGCAAACCTGATCGAAAGTGCGATCGAGATAGAGCGCCTGATCGCAGGCGAGGAATTCGACGAGGCCTACGCCCGCGAGATCTTCCATCGGGCTTTCGAACGCAGCTATGAGCCTGCGGGCATGGCCCGCCAGACCGCAGCGATTGCGGCCAGTCCCGACCGAACCGACGCTCTCAGCCGAGTCATCGCTCCAACGTTGGTAATCCACGGCCTCGCTGACCCACTGGTCATGCCATCCGGGGGAATCGCCACGGCGAACGCCGTACCGAACTCACGGTTACTGATGTTCCCCGGCATGGGCCACAACATGCCCACTCAGCGTTGGCCAGAAATCGTGAACGCGATCGTCACCAACGCAGCACGGGAACCCATCGCACTCAATTCGTCTGCATCGACCGCTGCCAATATCGGCTAGTCGATCAACCCGCCAATGAGGACGCGACCTGGTTGACGAGATCGCCCTGCGCACCGACTTCAGGTCCGGCCATCGGCCGATGAGTGGCGACAACCCGCAGGGCGTCGACACGATCGAACCCGAGAGTCATCAACAGACAAACGGCAATCGTGCCTGATCGGCCAATGCCCGCGGCGCAGTGCACGATCAATCGCTCTCCACGTCGCAACCGATCGCCGAGGTCCACGAGCAACGGGCGAACGACTTCGAAAGGCGGAGCATCCAGATCCGGGATGGGGAACCACACGACCCGCTCGGGTGGCTGGGCAGCCAGCCAATCCACGTAGGCCGGGTAACGATCCAAGAGTTCATGTCGTTGGTTCAAACAGACGATCGTCGTTGCCTCGAGATGTCGCAACGCTCGCTCCGGATCGGGTCCGATCGCGTGCTTGCCAGCGAGCCAGAGTTGGCCCGTCACGCAACTGACCGGGATCCGATCCACGCCGCCGTCGAACGAGCGCGGATGGGGCCAGCGAGGTACGACCATGACGACGCCAGACGCTAGCGAATCGATGACAGGGAGGGCTCGATCGCGTGAAAGTGGAATCCGCCTTTCAGCCCCGCCACAGAGTGGCACGGATCAACCGGCTATGGTGACCTCACCGCATTTCAATAAAGGGAGGAAAATGCGTCCCAGAATCAAATTCATCGCGCTCGGCATGGCCGCAGCGCTCACCGTAACTGCCTGTGGCAGTGACGACAAGGACACAGCCACCACGACGGCACCCACTGCCGTCACCGAGGATTCCACGGCACCAGCCGAGACAACGGCAGAAACCACCGCCGAGACCACGGCGGAGTCAACTGCTGAGACGACGGCGGAGACAACCGCCGAGACGACTGCAGAAACCACGGCCGACTCGACAGCGGAGACAACCGCTGAGCCTGGCGAAGCCGGAGGCACGTTCGTGTTCGGCACTTCGTCGGACCCAGTTGTTCTCGATGGTGCGTTCGTCAGTGACGGCGAGTCGCTCAGAGTGATCCACGAGATCTTCGAAACCCTCGTCACTCTCGAGCCCGGTGGCACGGTTGTCGCTCCGGCACTGGCCGCGAGCTGGGAGCCCAGCGAAGACGGCCTGTCCTGGACGTTCAATCTGCAACCGGATGTCTCGTTCCACGACGGCACTCCGTTCGACGCCGAGGCGGTCTGCTTCAACTTCGACCGCTGGTACAACTTCGAGGGCGTCGCCCAGAGCTCGAACGTCTCCTACTACTGGAGCACCGTGTTCGGCGGTTTCAGTGACGGTGTCACCGAGAGCCTGTACGACAGCTGCGAAGCAGTGGACGAGGCGACAGCCGTCATCAACCTGACCGCTCCGTCGGCAGCGTTCTTGGCCGGCCTCGCCGTGACGGCGTTCTCGATCGCCAGCCCGACCGCACTCACGGAGTACGGCGCCGACGATGTCGGTGGCGACGAAGACGCACCAACGTTCGACGGTACGTTCGGTACCGAGCACCCAATTGGTACCGGACCGTTCAAGTTCGAAAGCTGGGACGTTGGCGACAAGCTGACGCTTGTTCGCAACGAGGAGTACTGGGGCGACAAGGCCCTGCTCGACACGCTCATCTTCACCCCGATCGCCGATGGCCCCGCACGCCGGACCGCGCTCGAGACCGGTGAGATCCAGGGCTACGACCTCGTCGATCCCGCTGACTCGGCTGCTCTCGCAGACGATGGCTACGAGATCCTGCTGCGTCCGGCGTTCAACGTTGGCTACGTCGGGTTCAACCAGACCAAGGCCCCGCTCGACAACATCCTGATCCGCCAAGCAATCGCACACGCACTCAACCGCGAAGCGCTCGTGACGGCGAAGTATCCAGAAGGCTCCGAGGTTGCGACGCAATTCATGCCGCCATCACTGTTCGGTTACAGCGATGACGTCACCGAGTACGCGTACGACCCCGAACTGGCAATGGAACTGATCGCCGAAAGCGGCGTAACCGACTTGACGATCGAGTTCTACTACCCGAGCGAAGTCAGCCGACCGTACATGCCGGACCCAACCGCCAACTTCGAAGCCTTCAAGGCCGACCTCGAAGCCGTTGGATTCACCGTCGTCCCCAAGACCGCCCCATGGCGCGGCGGGTACCTCGACGATGTCAACGGCGGCAACGCGCAGGTGTACCTGCTCGGCTGGACCGGCGACTACGGCGACCCCGACAACTTCGTCGGAGTCTTCTTCCGCACACCTCAGCCGGTGTGGGGCTTCGACAACCCGGAGATCTTCGACGCACTCACGGTCGCCCGTGACACGTCGGACATCGACGAGCGCACCGCGCTCTACCAAGAAGCCAACAACTTGATCATGGACTTCCTGCCAGGCGTGCCGTACGTGCACACCCAGCCGGCCCTGGCGTTTGCGCCAGGCGTGACGGGCTATGTGCCCAGCCCGGTATCGCTCGAGAGTTTCGCAACAGTCTCTCTCGGCTGATAACGACCAACGATTGAGAGTGGCGGGTCCTCGGACCCGCCACTCTGTTTTCATCCACTACCCATCTCATGCTCAAATTCATCGTCCGCCGTCTGCTCCTGCTGATCCCGATCCTGCTCGGTATCAGCATCTTGCTGTTCATCTGGGTGCGCGCTCTGCCTGGTGGCCCTGCGACGGCGCTGCTCGGCGAGAAGTCGAATCCGGAACGAGTCGCTCAGGTCAATCGCCTATACGGCTTCGACAAGCCGCTGTTCGAGCAGTACTTCTCGTATATGAGCCGAGTGATCCGGCTCGATTTCGGTCAATCGATTCAGCTTCGCCGCGATGTCAGCGATGAACTGTTCCGTCGATTCCCGGCCACGATCGAGCTCGCCTCGGCCGCGATGCTTTTCGCTGTCGGGCTCGGCATACCACTCGGGTTCATGGCAGCCAAGCGTGAGCGAACGCTGTTCGATTACGGCGCAGTCACCGCATCGCTCATCGGCGTCTCGATCCCGGTGTTCTTTCTCGCCCAGATCCTCAAGTACATCTTCTCGTTGAAGTTCGATCTTCTGCCATCCACTCGCCGCCTCGACGTCAAACGAAAACTCGAGAAGGTCACCAACTTCAACATCATCGACAGCCTGATCGCCTGGGATGGTGGGGCCTTCTGGGACACGGTTCGCCACTTGATCCTTCCCGGCATCGCGCTCGGCACCATTCCGCTGGCGATCATCACCCGAATCACTCGGGCCTCGGTTCTGGAGACACTCAACGACGACTACGTTCGGACGGCCCGGGCCAAGGGGTTGCGGACCTTCACCGTCAACCGCGTCCACGTATTGCGCAACTCGCTGCTCCCGATCGTGACGGTCATCGGGCTCCAGACCGGTCTGCTGTTGTCGGGCGCAGTGTTGACAGAGACCGTGTTCGCGTTCGACGGGATGGGCTCGCTGATCGGCGGCGCTGTGATCGGTAAGGACTACCCGGTGATCCAGGGTGGCGTGATGTTCCTTGCCGTCGTCTTCGTCTTGGTCAACTTGTTCGTCGACGTGTTGTATGCGTTCATCGATCCCCGGATCCGTGTGTCGTGAGGCTGCTCACTCGATCCTCATCCGCCGCATCGGCCGATGCGACTGCGGAGATGAGTACCAACAGCCTCGGACGCGAAGCCTGGCGACGCATTCGGCGCAACCCGTTGGCAGTCGTCGGTGCCGTCATCATTGCGCTCTTCGTTCTTGTCGCGATCTTCGCTCCCTGGCTCGCTCCGTACGATCCGCGGGCCAACACGTGGTTCGACCAAATCCGCCCGACATCGGTACCGGGACCATCAGGCGAACACTGGCTCGGCCTCGATGCGGGTGGCCGCGACGAGTTGTCACGGATCATCTTCGGGGCCAGGGCGTCATTGCAGATCGGCGTGCTGTCGCTGAGCCTGGGTGCGTTCGTCGGTGGTTTCATCGGCTTGCTGGCCGGAGCATTCGGGGGTTGGGTGGATGGTCTCGTCATGCGCTTGACCGACATCTTGCTGTCGGTACCCGGTCTGCTGCTCGCACTCAGCGTCGCTGCCGTGATCGGCCAGAGCCAGACCGCAATCATCATCGCCGTTGCGGTACCGAACGTGCCGCTGTTCGCCCGCTTGC
>JANOQU010000059.1:0-3297 GCA_031422355.1 Actinomycetes bacterium | reverse complement strand
GTCGTCGACGCCGAAGCCACTGGTCACATCGTTGGTCAGATCGGGGCGCCGAGGGTGATCAGAGAACTGGTCCAGGTCGGGCTCGTTCGCGATCAAACGGACTGGATGCTCGACATCCTCGAAGATCCCGCACGAACGGGTTTGATCACGGTGACGACCCCCGAAGAGATGCCGGTCAACGAAACGATCGACCTCCTGGCGCGAGTCAGCGAACGGACTCGGGTGGACTCCGCAGCGGTCGTGGTCAATCGGGTCCTGCCAGCGCTGTTCGGCACTCGCGAAAGTCAAGTCTTCGATCAACTCTTCGATGAGGCGCCACAGGAGGTGTTGGTCGCGGCCGTTGGTCAGAACATCACTGCCGTCATGGCCGCGGCTCGTATGAACGAGTCACGCCGACGTGTCGGTGACGTTCACCTCGATCGGCTGCGCAGCGAACTTCCGGATGACACGAACATGCTCTACATCCCAGAACTCTTCACTCGAGCCACCGGGCGGCGCGTGGTGAGCCTGGTCGCGCAAGCACTGTCAGACGAGTTGATCTAATGGCGACGCGAACGGTGCCGGGACAGGACGAGACGGGCCTCGCCCACCTGCTTGCGACGAAGGAAATGATCATCGTCTGCGGCAGTGGTGGTGTCGGCAAGACGACCACTGCGGCTGCGCTCGCTGCCGAAGCAGCGATTCATGTCGGGGGCCGAGTTCTGGTCCTCACCGTGGATCCGGCCAAGCGCTTGGCGAATGCACTGGGGTTGCAGTCCTTCGGTAACACCGAAACTCAGATTCCGCCGGAAGCCTTCGCTGCCGCTGGTGTGAAGCCGCGCGGTGAATTGTGGGCGGCCATGCTGGACACCAAGGCGGGATGGGACGAACTGATTCGTCGACATGCGCCAGACGCTCAGCTCCGCGACACCGTGCTCGCCAATCCGCTCTACCAGAACATCACCGGCCGGTTCGTCCAGAGCCACGACTACATCGCAATGGAACGGCTCCACGAACTCCACGCCAGCGGCGCCTACGACCTCGTCATCATCGACACCCCGCCGTCGCGCAACGCGCTCGACATCCTCGACGCCCCTGGGCGAATGATGGAGTTCTTCGGCAGCCGCCTGCTGAGGTGGTTGACCGTCCCGTACCGATCGCGCTTGTTCACGGTGGCGTCGAAGCCGTTCTACCAGGTCGCGGACAGGATTCTCGGATCCCGCTTCCTCCAAGACATTGCCGAGTTCTTCGTCCTGTTCCAGACCATGGAGAAGGGTTTTGTTACGAGGGCCCGGGAGGTCGAGCGACTCCTGGCCGATCCGCGCACAAGCTTCCTCGTGGTCTCCACGTTGGAAGCCGCTCCTGCGCATGAGGCAGCGTTTCTCGTCAATGCGTTGAACGAACGCCACCTTCCGCTCGGCGGCATCGTGATCAACCGAGCGATGCCATCAGTGATGCGCGAGTCGGTCGTTGCCGAAGCCGCCGACGCCCTCGGTGCAATCGTCAAACAGGCCGCGGCCAAGCCAACGACGGCCAAGCCATCGGCAGCGAAGAAGGCAGGCGGTACGCGGTCGACCGGAACGAAAGCGGCACTCACCACCGACCTCGCCAGCCTGCTTGACACCGAGCCGGCCGTCATCGAGCGTGTCCTCGGCGAAATCTCGAGCAGCTTCCACGACATTGCAATGGTTGCAACCCGAGAAGCCGAGCGACGCAGTGAACTCGAACGATTGGCGCCATTCACGGCGGTGGCCCCGGCGCTCGATCACGATATTCACAATCTCCGCGGCTTGCTGGAGCTGGGAGATCATCTCTGGCGCTAGTCGGATGCGGCAGAATCAAGGCACCGAATGTCGTGTCCTCGCCGAGGCGGCTGCGGCAACCATTCACGAGCCCGTTCCTCCCAGGAGAAGTCATGGCAACCCTTGCCGAACTGACGAGACAACACACGTCGCTATCGCGCGAAGAAACAGCCCATCTCAATCACCTGGTGTCGGAGTGGGGGATGCTCGCCGATCTGTGCTTCGCCGACTTGTTGCTGTACGTCCCGGCCGGTGAGGGACGCTGGATCGTGACAGCGCATGTGCGGCCGGCGACCGGCCAGACGATCTACCTCAGCGACTGGGTTGGTGCCTGGGCGAGCGAGAGTGAATTGCCGCTCCTCGCAGCGTCGATGACCGACGGCCAGGTCCACGAGGGTGAGATCAACGTGGTCAGCATTGCCTCGCCGGCCCAGATGCTGGCAATCCCCGTGCGGTTCAACGACCGCACGATCGCAGTGCTCACCCGCGAACGAACGAGCATCTCGGGTCGTCAGCCGGGCGAACTGGAACGTACGTACCTCAAGTTGTTCGACCGTTTCGCGATCATGATCTCGCAGGGTTCGTTCCCATTTCCGGGCCGAATCGCAGACTCCAGTGCCGCCCCACGCGTCGGTGACGGAGCGATGGTGCTGGATGTCGAAGCACGCGTGCGCTACGCGTCACCGAATGCCGTCTCGGCGCTGCACCGGGTTGGCATCAGTGCGAACGCAGTTGGCATGCGCCTCGCCGAACTGGGTTTCAACGACAGTTCCGTGCGTCAGGCCTACGAGCGCAGCGAGCCGGTCATCGAGGAGTTCGATCAGAACGCCGACGTCACGCTGTTGTCGCGGTGCATTCCGATTCTCGATGCGGGCGTTGTGACCGGTGGCATCCTGTTGATGCGAGACGTGACAGAGCTTCGTAAGCGCGACCGGATGCTGTTGTCCAAGGACGCGACCATTCGCGAGATCCATCACCGCGTCAAGAACAACCTCCAAACGATCTCGTCGTTACTGCGCCTGCAGGCGCGGCGACTCAGCAGCGATGAAGCAAAGGCGGCCGTCGCCGAATCCGTTCGGAGGATTCGAACGATCGCGCTGGTCCACGAGACTCTCTCGCGAGAGCCCGGTGACGACGTTGCGTTCATCGAGATCGTTCGACCATTGCTGCGTCTTGCAGAGGAGGGTCTGCAGTCAGAGGATCGTCCGGTGCACTTCAAGGTTCAAGGTGATGGTGGTCGGCTTCCGTCGACGGTCGCAACCCCGCTCAGCGTTGTCCACACCGAGCTCCTTCAGAACGCCGTCGATCACGGCTTCCCCGAGGGAAGCGCCGGCGGCAGGGTCATGGTTCAACTTGCCAACGACGGAGTCGAACTGCGCGTTCGAGTCCTCAACGACGGACGAGACCTGGAGGCCGATTTCGACCTCAACAAGGCAACCGGACTTGGATTGTCCATCGTGCGCACGCTGGTGACCACCGAACTCGCCGGGTCGTTGACAATGCGCCCCGGCACTCC
>JANOQU010000058.1:0-13371 GCA_031422355.1 Actinomycetes bacterium | reverse complement strand
ACGGTCGCCGATCAGGTGATCGTGCGGGCCAAGCGAGTCGACACCGTGTCGGCAGGCATCTACGACACCGGGCGAATTCGCATTGCAGAGGTGTCGATCATCGGTGAGATGAACAACTCCTACGACCGGGCTGCGCTCGTTGACCAAGAATGCATCGACCTGGGGTTCCGCATCGGTCGCGAGGGTGACACGCCGCGCATCATCCCGGTTCGGGTGACGGCATCCATCGGGCAGATTCTCGATCGTGACGCCGTCGATTTCGAAGGCTGCGACCCGTTCTCGACTGACGCAGGTGTGCACCTTGCCGACACCGGCGCTGGCAGTCTCTTCGATCAGGTTTCGTTGATACCCGTGAATGGTCTGGTGAAAGCAATGACCGCCGGAACTCATCTGGCGACAGGCGTGACGTACTCCTACGTACAGGCTTCATCGGACGAGATTCGGGTCGACGTTGATGCGGCCGGACCGGTCATCGTGACGATGCGGATGTCATTCGACCCCCGATGGACGATCGAGTCGGGCGGCCGGACGATCCCGGCCCATTTCCGCGATGGCGGCAACAGCTGGGTCATTCCTGCGACCGGTCCAACCACGTTGACGATTCGATACTCCCCCGCCGACTCGCTTCGCCAAGCGCTCGCCGTCTCGCTCATCGCGGCGACGGCGTGTGTCGGGATCGTCCTCTGGCCGCGTCGACGCGTCGGTGCTCTTGCAACGGTCGCCGACCTCCATCATGGCGGCGAGTCAGCGAGGGATGTCACGACATCGAGTCGCCACCGTGACTCCATCATCGTGATCGCCGCGTCGTTGTTCGGAATCGTGCTCGTCGGTCCGTGGACCATCGTGATTGCGATCGCCACGCTGGCATTGCTCCGTTGGCTCCCCGCCGCGCGGTCCAGTCTCGGGATGGCCCCACCTGTTCTGCTCGGTCTCGCCGCACTGTGGTCGATCGCGAGCCACGACGGTGAAGCCGTCAACATCAACTACGCCACGCTGCGCCTGCCAGCGAGTGGGTTCGCCGCGCTCGCCGTCGTGTTCGCCTTTCAGGCAATCGGTCTGGCAGCATCCGACGCTCGGAGCGTCAGTTCGGCTTCGATCAGGAGTCGGCGCAGCTCTGAGCACGCCCTGGGCCGGGCAAGCACCTCTCTGTCTAGCCTCTTGCGGACCCATGTCATCGCGGTGGCACTCGCTGCGATCACAGCGGCAGTCATCGTCGCAATCTCGTTCGACCACAAGGCGATTCCGGCCGGGCTGCTCGCAAACCTCCGGCTCGGCGCCGACTACTCCGCAACGCTTGGTCACGGCGATCCGGCGCTGAACCTCAGTCCGCTGCCGAGCATCCTGACGGCTTGGGCACCTGTGCCGGACTGGCTCCTCGGGGGCGCGCTTGCAGCTGCTGGAGTCGTAGCTGCGTCTATCGTCGCCAAGCAATGGGCCCTCAAGTCGCGGCTCGCCATCGCGAACGTCGCAAGCGTCACGAACATCGCGAACATCGCGAACATCGCGAACATCGCAGCAGCGATTCTGACCGCGACGATTACGGCCATAGGAGTCCAATCCCTCTCTGGTCTCCTAGCCCTCGCCACTACGACGATCGCGGTCGCAGTGGCGAACCGAGCCACGCCGACAACCGTTCTTTCGAGCGTAACGACGGGCCTCTTGGTCGCCGCCGCAGTTCTCTCGCAACCGACTGCAATCGTCGTGTTGATGTTGATCGCGATCAGGTGGCAGCGATCCCGAGCACCGTGGCGGATCCAACTCTTCGCGTTGCTCGTGTTGATGCTCGTCGTCGCTCCTTGGTTCTCTTTCGGCTGGACGGCTCGCGGCATTGCATTCTTTGGCGACATGAGCGGCGCGATGACATGGATCGCGGGTGTCGCAGCGGCAGGGATCAGTGTCCTCGCGGCGATGGCCGGTCCGGCCCAACGATGGTGGAAACATGCCGACCCCACCGGATGAAGTCGACGGTCACGCAGATGAGACCACCGCTGACGTACATGCGACCAACTCAGCGTGGCGACGACGGGTTCCTACTCAGTCGACAGCGGTCGATTGGCTGATCCCGACGCTTGTTGCAGTTGCATTGCTCGGGCCGGCGTTACGTCCTGGGGTCATCTTCAATCTCGACCTGATTCTCACGCCCGATCTGGACACGCCATCGGGGTTTTGGGGGCTCGGCCCCGAACTGCCGCGACGGCTGCCGCTGTGGCTGCCGATCTCGTGGCTGTCGTCGATCATTCCGGCGACGGTCACGGGGAAGGCGCTGATGGTGGCGGCGTTCGTGGTTCCGTGGGTCGGCATGGCGCGGTTGACGAGCCGAATGTCGTCGCCGTCGAGGTCGGTCGGGCGACTCGCCTCGCACGCAGCCGGCGCGCTGTATTCGCTCAGCCCGTTCATCCTGACCAGAGCCGCCGTTGGACATTTCAATGTCACCGTTCCCCATGCGGTCCTGCCCTGGGTCCTCCCCATTTTGATCCGCCCAGGGCGCCGCCCGTCGTCGACATTCCTCGCCTGCTTTGCGATGGGGTTCGCCGGTCACTCTGGCGGGTCGCTCGCGATCGCCGTGGTCGTGGTCGCGATCGTATGTGGGCGCCGCGAGCGCTCGTTCCGAGCACTCCTGGTTGCAGCCTCGGCTCAAGCGACGTGGTTGGTCCCCGGTCTCGCCGTACTCGCTGCGAACCCAATTCATATGGCGAGTGGCAACGCCTTTCCGACCGCCGCCGCCGGCCTACTGGGGTTTGCCCGGCTATCAGCGGGTGGCGGATTCTGGAACGCCTACTTTCAGATCGGCAGCACCGGCGCCGTCGTCGCAGGATGCGGCGCAATGCTCGTCGCACTCGGCATCGTCGGGACTCGGTCGATCTCGAAAGAGTTCCGGGTTCCACTCGTTGCCCTTGGAGTCCTCGGATGGTTTGTCGCAGCAGGTTCGGCGATTCCCAAGGTCGATACGGCCTTGTTCTGGATCAACGACAACGTGCTCGGCGGCGTGTGGCGCGAGGGCCACCGGGTTCTCACGTTGCATCTGCTCTGGCTCGCTCCAGCTGCCGCGGTCGGCGGCAACAGCATCTATGTCTGGTGTCTGGCCCGTCGCCGTTGGACGTTGGCCGCTGGGCCGGCGGCGATCATGCCGCTCGCAATTGCAGCGCTCCTCGCTGCGCCTGCGCTGTGGGGTCTCGGTGGTCAGGTCAGCGCCCATCGGTTGCCGGCTACCTGGAGCCTCGCACGCGCTGCGATCGAATCGCACCCGGGCACGGTTCTCGCCCTGCCGTGGTACCAGTACTTCAACCTCACGATCGACGACAGCCCTGTCCGCCGGGTCCTGAACCCGCTGCCGCTGTATCTCGGCGGCGATGTGTTGTCATCGTCGGACAACGGTCTCCAAAAGGACGTTCGAGAATACGGAGACCCGCGAGAGAACACCGCGGACGCCCTCGTGGCACAACTGGCACGGGGCGACCAGATCAGCGGCGGGTTGGCCGAACTCGGCGTTCGATGGGTCATGGCGCTGAACGTGATCGGAATCGACGATTACGACGCTCTCGCTGGCGACGTCGGATTGGAGCCCGTCGTCGACGCTGATGGGGTTTCGCTCTATCGGGTCATTGCCTGGCCAGGCGCTGCGGTGAATGTCGATGGTGATCCCGTCAGCGTGTCATCGACTGGACCAGCCCTCGCAACGCTTGATTCCACCGATTCGGTCATATGGGCTCGTGCCGGGTCAGACGGCTGGCGGCGGGGCTGGCAAGAAGCCACGATCACGTCGAGCGGCCTCGTCGGTCTTGCGGGCGGCGACGGGCCAGTCTGGAACGTCGCAACGATCCCAGCGTTGCTCGGCCAGATCGTGCCAACTGTCGTTGTTGTCGTGGTTCTGTTCCGCAGACGCAAAAGTGGCTGAACGCGATTTCTGTGTTACTCTGCGCCGTCCGGCTGTTTCTGACGCTTGTGGTCAAGCGTGCACTCGGTACTCAATAGGGGGGAATCCAAGATGGGTCATGACTTCTCGGTCAAGCAGAAGGCTGCCGCGTTCACCGGAATCGTCACCAGCGTCATGCTGTTTGTCGTCTTCGGCACGATGTCCACCGCCGCTGCGGCGCCAGCTTCATGCAGCGCCGGCGCATTTACAGTCGGCGGCGTCTTTGATCTCACCGGCTACCTGGCCTGCCAGGCTGCTCTCGCGAGCGGAGGCTTGCCAGAGACGGGTTCGAACTCACTCCAGATCTTCGGCATCGCACTCGGTTTGCTGGCAATCGGTATTGCTGCGATCTACGTCAGCTCCCGCGAGCGGCGTCGCCACACCGTCTGATCCGAAACTCTCAACGGGTTTGATCCAAACAACTCGGTGAACAAGAATTCCGACGATGCCGGGCGAATTCGCCCGGCATCCTCGCGTCTGTATGGACCCAAACACAGCTCGTAAAACGTGGCGCAGCATGGAAGCCGTGCACGGAATGATCTACTTCACCCCCGATGCGCCACCGGCGTACGCGGCAGTTGGAATCTCTGGCTTTCGGCCCGGCTACTTCATCTCACGAGTCGCGGCGATGGGCGCTGTACCCGCCGATGTCGTCATCGCCACGTTCTACAACTTTCATCCAACCCTGGTCCGCGAGAGCATGGCTAACGCTTGGTCGCTCACGTCACCAGCAGCCATGCTCACGGCGCGCCTCAATGCGGTCGACTCGTCGCTGCGCCGAGCGTTCGGTGACGAAGTCCTTGGCTCGGTTGAGTTGGCGGAGGCCGCGGGCCTGACCCAACGCGCCGCGATGGTCGCCTGTGAGCACGTCGAAGGACGGCCACTGTTTGCCGGTCATGCCGCGTTGGAGTGGCCGGAGGAACCACACCTCGCGCTCTGGCACGGTCAGTCGCTGCTGCGCGAGTTCCGCGGAGACGGTCATATTGCCGCACTGGTCCTCGAAGGCCTGTCCGGGCTGGACGCATTGATCACCCACGCCGCGTCTGGCGACGTACCGGCGGCCGTGCTCAAGTCGTCGCGGGCATGGAGCGACGAGGAATGGGCGGCCGGCATCGAGTCGCTCGCGGAGCGGGGCATCGTCGACGCAGAGGGCGCGTTCACTGACGCGGGCCGAGCCCAGCGCGATGCGATCGAGCAGGCGACCGACCGAGCAGCGATGCTCCCGTACACGGTGCTCGATGACGACAACGTCGTCACGCTCCGCGGCACTGGCCGCAAACTGACCCAACTCGTCCTCGACGCCGGCCTGATCCCGATGAACCCAAGCCGCTTCCTCGACCCCCAATAGACCCACCCCCTCACCACTTTCCAGAACGATCCTGCCTGCTGTGCAGGCAGGATCGTTCGCAGAAGTGGGGCTGGCGGAGTGCTTGCTTTTGTTTGCAGTAAAAGTGACCTCAGGGCAGGCAGAACCGTTCGCGAAAGTGGTTGGGGTGGCGGGGTCGGGGTAATCTGCGGGCGGCATGGCGTATCGGTATTTGTGGACCCCTTTGCAGCTCGGGCCGGTGACGGCCCGCAACCGAATCGTGTTCAGCGCGCACATCACCAACTACGCCCGCGATGGCAAGCCGACCGAGCAGCACGCGGCCTATTACGCGGCACGCGCTGCCGGCGGCACAGGGCTGATCATCACCGAAGAGCACTCGACCCATCCCACGGATTGGCCGTATGAGAAGTTGATCCACGGCTTTCACCGCGACGTGATCCCTGGTTACCGGGCGATCACCGACGCCGTGCATCGCTATCGCACACCGATCCTGGCCCAGATCAACCACAACGGCGGCCAGGCGAGCAGTATGTTCAGCCGGTTGCCGGTGTGGGCGCCCTCGGCGGTGGCCGACCCGCTCTTCCGCGAGGTTCCCAAGGCGATCAGTCACGCCGAGATCGACGAGATCGTTGCCGGCTACGCGCTCGTCGCAGAGCACTGCGCCGAAGGAGGCTTCGACGGCATCGAATTGCAGTGCAGTCACTCGTCCATCGTGCGTGGTTTCCTCTCCCCGGCGACGAACAAGCGCACCGATGGCTACGGCGGCGCTCTCGTCAATCGTGCCCGACTGCTGGTCGAGATCGTCGCTGCGGTCCGCAAGGTGATCGGAGGCGGACTCGCACTCGGCGTCAGAATTTGTGGCGACGAGTTGATCGAGGGTGGTACTACGATCGACGAGGCCGTCGAGATCGCCAAACTCGTCGAAGCAACGGGCCAGGTCGACTACATCAATACGTCGATCGGCGTCGCAACCGCAAGCTTGTTCATGATCGAGGCCAGCATGCACATCCCTCCCGGATATGCGATGTTCATCCCGAGCGCAATCCGTAAGGCCGTCGATTTGCCGGTGGTCGGCGTCGGTCGATTCAAGGATCCGCTGCAAGCCGAACGAGCATTGGCAGAGGGCCACTGCGACCTCGTCGGCATCGTGCGCGGACAGATCGCCGATCCGGAGTTCGTCGCCAAAGCCCGCGCAGGAGCAACCGACGAGACCCGGCTCTGCCTGAGCTGCAACCAGGAGTGCGTCGGCCGGATGGGTCTCAATCGCTGGCTCGGCTGTATCGAGAACCCTCGCGCCGGCCGGGAGGCCGAGTACGCCGCTCGGCCCGTGACGGTGACGAACAAGCCGAAGAATGTGATGGTTGTCGGTGCCGGGCCGGCTGGCCTGCAGGCGGCAATTTCGGCGGCGAGATCCGGACATCGCGTGACGGTGTATGAGAAGCAGGAGCATGCCGGTGGTCAGGTTCGGCTCGCGGCGAGTGTGCCGAACAGAGCCGAGTTCGGCGACATGATTCGCAACCAGATCACCGAATGTCGCCGCCTCGGAGTGGAAATCGTTTACGGCGTCGGTGTCTGGCCGGGTTTCGTTGACGAACACCAGCCCGACCATGTCATCGTCGCAACCGGGGCTGAGCCGAACCGGCCTTGGTGGGTTCCTGACGATTCCGCAAACGTCTGCGACGTTCGCAATGTGCTGGACGGAACGGCGGAACCATTCGGCGACGTTGTCGTGATCGATGAGATTGGATTTCACCACGCCACGTCTGTGGGCGAGTTGCTTGCCGATCGCGGCTGCGCCGTCGAGATCGTGACCAACGGAATGGTTGTCGGCCAGGACCTTGGGATCACGCTCGACATGGAGAACTGGTGGCTTCGCGCTGGAGCGAAGGGCATCGTCCAGACAACCGACCTGGTGCCGATGGGTCTCGAGGGCAACGTCCTCAACCTGCTCCATCATCCGACCGGGGCCAACGTGATCCGAACGCCGGATTGGGTCGTTCTGGCGGTGCCGCCACATCCTGTCGAGTGGTTGTACAACGATCTCAAGGCTGCCGGCGTCAGCGTGCAGCGCATCGGAGATTGCCTGGCACCGAGAAGAGCCCACGCCGCGGTGGTTGACGGAGAGCGCGCCGGGCAGCGAGTTGGCTGAACACCGATGAGCCACGGATGAGCGGCGGACCGATTCCCAAATGGGTCGCGCCAGAGGGAACCGCAGCGCTGATCTTCGATTGCGACGGAACGCTGGCCGACACGATGCCGGCGCACTATGTCGCCTGGACGTCAATGCTCGACGCGTATGGCATCCCCTTCACCGAGCAACGGTTCTACCAACTCGGTGGAATGCCGAGCGACCGAATCATTGGCGTTCTCAGCGAAGAGCACGGCATCGAAGCTCCGACCGATGTGGTGACGATGGTGGCCCATAAGGAGGGTTTGTATCTCGAGTCGATCGACATGATTCGCCGGATCGACGTCGTCTGCGACATCGCCGTCCACCACCACCGCCAACTGCCGATGGCGGTAGCCAGCGGTGGCGAACGAGCGGTCGTCGCGAGAACGCTTGCGGCGATCGACATCGCCGACCTGTTCGACGCGGTGGTCTGCGCCGAGGACACCGAGCGGCATAAGCCGGAGCCGGATGTATTCCTCGAGGCCGCCCGACGACTGGGGGCCGACCCTCGACGATGTGTGGTCTTTGAGGACACGGACTTCGGCCTGCAAGCAGCGCGACGGGCCGAGATGATCGGCATCGACATCAGGCCGTGGCGAACCATCGCCTGACCGACTGACACGAGTCAGGCGGTGTCGGCGTGACCCGTATGATGTCGGTGGATCGGCCGACGATCTTCGGGATGAAGTTCGGCGTGACTCGGATCTACATCGGCCTGACCGTCGTACGGCGAGTCCTGATGACGCCTCCATGGCAGGTCCGACAAATACATCGCCGCCGCCGGATGCGGATCCATCGGTCGTTCCAAGCCGGCCGGCGGTGTGGGGTTGATCCGTGAATCACCCTTGGACTGACAGTCGGGACACCAGTACAGCAGCCGGTTCATTTCACCGATCCGCTTGACCTGAATCGTGTCGCCACATCGCCCGCAGCGTTGACCGTTGCGCCCGTACACGGCGAGCCCACCGGCCATTCCCGGCACAGTCGTTCTACGCGTATCGTTGATGTTGGCGCGCAACATTCGGGCCGCCGCGTTGATCACCTGAACGGCGTCATCTTCGTCGAGTGAGCCCACATCTGCGAACGGGCTGAGCTGAACTGCCCAGAGCACTTCGCACCGATACACGTTGCCAACGCCGCACGCGACGTGCTGATCGAGGAGAACCTCGGCGATGTAAGCCGACGGGTCCGCGTAGTCGAGCAAGCGATCGACACACTCATCGAGATCCGCGTTGGCGCGGCACAGATCGGGACCGAGGCGACCGAATCCGGGGTGCCGGTGGCGATCGAATTGGCGATATGTTTCGACAACCGGGGCGTTGAAGCAGACCGCGATCCAGTCCTCGACCTCGATCGACACCCGCATCTGATCGGTCCGCTTGTGCCAACGCTCGCCTGACCGGTAGAGGTGCCAACTTCCAGTCAGTCGAAGATGGGTGTGCAACGTGAGCCCGTCATCCCAGATGATCTCGAGGTGCTTTCCGCGACTCTCGACAGACTCGATGGTGCGGCCAGGTGTGGGTGTAGGACCCAACAGTCGAGGCGCACGAAAGGTCACCGTTGGCTTTCCGACCAACGCTGTTCGGAGCGCAATCGCTGCCCGGTGGATGGACTCCCCCTCTGGCACGCCCACAGAGTAGTTCGATACCAACGGGCGGGCGCGCGATACCCCCGTTACAGTGACCAAATGAGTGGCGACGCGGGCGAACCTGTTGACGAGGGCGAGACGCTCGCTCCTATCGACATCGACAACCCCGACGTGATCGGCACCGCCCGCCGGCGCTACGGCACCGGCGGTGCAGCGCTGGCGGCAGGAATGTTCGGCCTCGACATTGCGCTCGGGAACAAGAAGAAGCCAGATTCGGTGCAGATTCAAGAGGCGCCGACGGACCCCATTGATGTCGATGCAGATGGCATCCAGGTGACGATCGACGACACGCTGTCCGTCAATGCACCAGCACTCGAACGAGTCGCGCCGCTCGCTGCCGTGAAGAAGCGGTCACGGCGGAACTGAGCACCGGCGATCTCGATAGCGGTTCCGCTATGGCAATTCCCCGACGTGGGCCAGGGCGAACCGGATCAGGCGGTCGTGGCCGCCGGTCATCTGACGCCGGACCTGCTCGCTGACGGCTTCCTCCGGAGTGAACCAGGCGAGATCCAGGGCCTCTTGGGTCGGGGTGCAGTCACCGTCGACTGGAACGACATACGCCAGGCTGACCGCATGATGGCGCGGGTCGTGAAAACCGCTCTGATCAGGGTCGGGGAAGTACTCGACGACGGTGAACGGCGCCGGGTTCGTTGGCACCCGAGGCAGCGCAACCGGGCCCAGGTCCTTTTCCAGATGGCGCACGAGCGCATCACGAATCCGCTCACCGAAGAGCACGCGACCGCTGACGGCCATCCGGCTGATCGTGCCGTCGGGCCCGACCCGCAACAGCAGCCCGATATGGGTCACGCGGCCCAGTGAATTCACCCGCACGGGCACGGCGTCGACATAGACGAGAGGCACATTGGCGCGGATGTTCTCGAGCTGGTCGGTGCTCAGCCAGCCGGTCTTGGTATCGAGTTGGTCGCTCACAGCCAGCCATGTTTCCAGACGCGATCCGATTCCTCGCGGTTTACGCTGTGGATATATGCGCACAACGATGCTGATCGCGATCGCTGGAGCCCTGTTCCTCGGGGCATGTTCGAGTGACGACACCTCGTCCAGTGACAACGGACCCGTCATCACCGGCCCGGCTGTGGTCGATTTGTCGACGACCGCCGAGCCGAGTTCTGACTCGACAACCGGGGTGGCAGACGCATCGCTGCCCATCAGCGAACCTGCGGCCGCCGAGACCGCCGTCACCGAGCCTGCGGGCACAACGCCCACCACGGCCGAGCCCACGACCACGACGGTCGCACCAACGACGACGATCGCCGCCTACGACAGCGAGATCTACGGCGAATCATCCAATTGGATCTGCCGCGGGGACGTGGCTGACGTGTGCGACGAAGAGTACCCACTGACCGAGGTGGCCAGCGACGCCACTCTCACCGAGGTTCCATACGCCGTTGCCGACGACTCAGCAGTCGACTGTTTCTACGTCTACCCGACGGTCAGCGGCGACCCCACCTTCAACAGCGACCTCGTCGCCGACAACGAAATCGGAACCACCCAGTCTCAAGCGGCGCGTTTCAACCAGGAATGCACGGTGTATGCGCCGCTGTATCGCTCGGTCACGGCAGGCGGCCTGTTCGGGAGTGTCGATGGGGACTTCGCGACCGGCTGGCGGATGGCGTATGAAGACGTTCTCGACGCGTGGCGCTACTACCTCGCCAACTTGAACCAGGGTCGGCCGGTGGTGATTCTCGCCCACTCGCAGGGCAGCTTCCACGTCGTCACATTGTTGCGCGAGGAGATCGATCCAAGCCCGAGCCAGCGTGATCTGATCGTTTCGGCGATCATCCCGGGAACATCGTTCCAGGTCGCCAAGGGCGATGTCGTCGGCGGCGATACCCAGAACATGCCGCTGTGCCGTGCGGCCGACCAGGTCGGTTGCGTGATCACCTTCCAGACCTATCGCGCCAGCGTCCCACCGACATCGGGTGCGATCTTCGGGCGGCCCGGTGAAGAAACCGATTCGGCGTGCACGAATCCGGGCGCGCTCGCTGGCGGACCCGCCATTCTGGACGGTGCCTTCGGCGTCAGCGATTGGGTCTTTGCCGACCCGGCCACGGCACCTGCGGTCGAAACGCCATTGGTCGGCGTGCCCGGACTGGTCACCGGAGAATGCCTGACCACCGCCGACGGCTACAACTACCTCGGTGTCACGGTGAACGCCGATCCAACGGATGCTCGTGGTGACGACATTCCCGGTGATGGCGCGCCGAACTGGGGCCTACACACGATCGACATGAACGTCGCCCAGGACACCCTGATCGACCTCGTCCAAACCCAGGTCGCGGCATACCAAAACTGACAGCCCGCCAGGCGCAATCGCGCCGGGATGGTGATGAGCTGATCGCCGTTACCCTCTCGCTGGTGAAACGCCCGAAGGTGCAGCGATGACCCCGACCTGGGTGACTGACGCCCGAGTCGTCGTGGTCGCCGGCAAGGGTGGAGTGGGCTCGAGCACGGTCGCAGCCGCACTTGCCGTCGTCGCCGCCCGCGACGGAGCCAACGTCTTGGTGATCTCGGTGGACGGTCGACCGGGACTCGGCACGCTCCTCGGGGGTTCGCCGCTCGACGGAACCGATCAGATACTTCGCATTTTTCGGCGCAAAAGCGAGAGCGGCGGAGTCGTGCGCGGTCGGACGATTCCGCCACAGCAAGCCTTTGCCGACTACCTCGAACTGAAGGGAATCGGCGGGGTGCTTCGCAAGGCTGCATCAGCGGCTTCGCTCGACTCGATCGCTGCGGCAACGCCAGGCCTCGAACATCTTTTGGTCCTCGGCAAGATCAAGGAGTTGGAGCGCGAACGCTCCGCTGATCTGATCATCGTGGATGCACCACCGGCCGGCCACGCCGCAGCGTTTCTTCGTTCGGCGTCAGCGCTACAGAAGGTTGTCACCAGCGGACCAGTGCGCGCCCAAGCCGACGAGATCGCCGAAATGCTTGCAGACCCCGTTCGGTGCCACGGAATGCTGGTCACCTTGGCCGAGGAGACGCCCGTCAACGAAGTCGTCGAGTTGGCCTTCGATGTCGAAGAAGAACTGGGTTTGCGCCTCGCCCCGCTCGTGGTCAACGCATGCTGGCCTGACCGGGCGGGGCTGTCGGTCACGCCGACCGCTGCGGCGCGCCAACAGGGCGTCAAACTGACCAACGCCAACAAGGTTGCCCTCGACGCTGCTGCTCAGTTCGGTCGAGTCCGGCTGGAGGGTCAGCGGCGCCAATTGGCACGCCTTGACGAACTGCTGCCGCTGCCACGAATCGTTCTGCCACGGGTGCCTACTGCGCGGTTCGGTCCGGCAGAACTCGAACTGATGGCCGATGCACTCGGTGTGGAACCAACGGTCGCGTCATGAGAGGGTCGTCATGAGCAACGAACTCGCAGCGGTACTCGGTCGGGCCGACCTGATCGTGACGTGCGGTCCCGGTGGGGTCGGAAAGACGACGACTGCGGCTGCACTGGGCATCGCCGCTGCGCGTGACGGCCGGCGGGTCGTGGTTGTCACGGTCGATCCGGCGCGACGTCTGGCCGATGCGCTCGGCATCGACGTCGACGCCCATATGTTCGATCCTCACGAGGTGGTCGGGGCAGGTGCCAACGGCGGATCGTTGTGGGCATTGATGCTCGACGCCGAGACGGTGTTCGATCGGATGATCATTGAACGGACCGGCGATGCATCCAAGGCGCAAAAGATCCTCGACAACCCGGTCTACCGAAGCATCGCCGGGTCGCTGTCGGGGGCGCAGGACTACATGGCGATCGAGCGGCTGCATCAATTACACACGAGTCGCGAGTACGACCTGGTGATCATCGACACTCCGCCGTCACGTGACGCGATCGATCTGCTGGAGGCACCCGACCGCTTGGTCAGGTTCCTCGGTCACCCGATCTATCGCGCCCTCACGATGCCGTCGCGATCGTTCGCGCGCGTCACCAACGCGGGCACATCGGCATTCCTCTGGATCGTGCGTAAGCTCGCCGGGCCGCGGCTTGTGGAGGACACGATCGAGTTCTTCCGGTCGTTGTCGGGCATGGAGCAGGGTCTGCGTCAACGAGCCGCTGAGGCGGCCGTTTTGCTGCGAGCCGAGACGACCTCGTTCGTGTTGGTCTCCAGCCCGCGGGCAGAGGCCGTCGGCGAATCGACGCACCTCGCGAACGAGATTCTGGACGGCGGATTTCGCCTTGACGGGGTGGTCGTCAACCTCGTCCATCCCCTGCCACCGCCAATCGAGGGTCTGGCCGGTCTCGATCCCGGACCACTCGCCGATCTCGTCGACTATCACCAGGACCTTTTCGCTCTGGCCACGTC
>JANOQU010000057.1:0-5646 GCA_031422355.1 Actinomycetes bacterium | reverse complement strand
ACAACACGCTGTGGGTCGCAGAGCGGGCCGACGTCACCATCGAGTTCGGCAAGGTCGAGTTGCCAAACTTTCCATTGCCGCCGGGCTTTTCGAATGACACCGAGTATTTGCACCATCTCGCATGGGATGGCGCCAAGGTTCGCTACGCAAGTCAGTTGTCCTCGTCAGGCGAGTTGCCCAACGATGTCGTCGAGCGGGTCGCATTCGAACTCAAGGTCATCGCCGACATGGGGTTCTCCAGCTACTTCTTGATCGTCTGGGACCTGATCAAGTACGCCAAGGACAAAGGGATTCGCGTCGGCCCGGGTCGCGGGTCGGCCGCTGGCTGTGCGGTTGCGTATGCGCTCCGGATCACCGACCTCGACCCAATCAAGTACGACCTGCTGTTCGAGCGATTCCTCAACCCGAAGCGGATCTCGATGCCGGACATCGACATGGACTTCGACTCGAGGTATCGCGACGAGATGATCCGGTACGCCGCCGAGAAGTACGGCCGAGATCACGTTGCCCAGATCATCACGTTCGGAACGATCAAGGCTCGTAACGCAGTCCGCGACGCTGCTCGCGTGCTCGGTTATCCGTATGGCGTCGGCGACAGGGCTGCCAAGGCGATGCCGCCGTTGGTGATGGGGCGTGACACACCATTGAAGTACTGCTTCGAACAGGACCCGAAGTACGCCGACGGCTACAAGGCTGCAAGTGAACTTCGGGCGATGTATGAAACCGATCCGGACTTGAAGCGCGTCATCGACGTCGCGAGGGGTCTCGAGGGCTTGAAGCGCAGCGACGGTATCCACGCCGCGGCCGTGGTCATCACAAAGAACGTGCTGACCGATTATCTGCCGGTTCAGCGCAAGCCCGCACCAGGCGGGCGGGCCGAGGATGCACCGGTGGTGACTCAATTCGAAATGCACGGAGTCGAAGAACTCGGCTTGCTCAAGATGGACTTCCTTGGGCTACGCAACCTCGATGTGATCACCGATGCCGTCGCCATGGTTCGAGCTCGGCGAGACGCCGCGTTCGACATCGATCTGATCTCCCTCGACGACACGGCGACGTTCGATCTGCTCAGCCGAGGGGACACGATCGGTGTCTTCCAGTTGGAGTCGCCGCCGATGAGGGCGTTGCTCCGGTCGCTCGCGCCGGACAGTTTCGAAGATGTTTCGGCCGTCCTTGCGCTTTATCGGCCGGGTCCAATGAGCGTCAACATGCATTACGACTACGCCGATCGCAAGAACGGCCGCAAGCCGGTCGAGTACTTTCATGCCGACGCAGAGGAAGTGCTCGCCGACACGTTTGGCCTGATGATTTATCAGGAAAGCGTGATGCGAGTCGCCCAGAAGTTCGCCGGCTACAGCCTTGCCGAGGCCGACAACCTCCGAAAGGCGATGGGCAAGAAGTCGCGCGAGGTCATGGCCGCAGCTCGCTCGGACTTCGAAGCGGGATGCATCACCAATGGTTACGAGACCAAACTCGGCAAGGAACTGTTCGACATCATCGAGAAGTTCGCCGACTACGCATTCAACAAGAGTCATACCTTTGGTTATGGACTGATCACATACCAGACCGGGTATCTCAAGGCGCATTATCCGGTCGAGTACTTCTCGTGCCTGTTGACCAGCGTCAAGAGCAACCTCGACAAGGCTGCGATCTATCTGTCCGACGCACGTTCGATGGGTATCAAGGTTCTCACACCAGATATCAATCGATCGCTCAGCGACTTTGCAGCACTGTCGGCACACGAGGTACCACCAGGTGTGGAGTTGCCGCTCGGAAGTCCAGGAGCGATTGCGTTCGGATTGTCTGCCGTGCGAAACGTTGGTGAGGGTCTCGTTGAGTTGCTGCTCAACGATCGAAACGAGGGCGGTCCGTACGAATCGTTCTACGACTTCGTCGAGCGGGTGCCTGAATCGGTCATGAACAAGCGCACGATCGAATCGCTGATCAAGGCCGGAGCGTTCGATGGACTCGGCCACCCCCGGCAAGGCCTGATGATGGTCTTCGAGCAGATCATCGATTCGGCTGTCGTTCGCCGCCGCGAACGCGACCAGGGAGTCATGAGCCTGTTCGGCGATATCGGTGACGACGTCGGCAGCAGCTTCAACGAGCGAGTTTCGATCCCTGACTCCGAGTTTGAGAAAGCTCATCGACTCAAGGCCGAAAAGGAGATGCTCGGGCTGTACATCAGTGACCACCCATTGCTCGGCGTGGAGGCTGCATTGCGCCGCAAGGTGGACTGCAGCATCGCTGAGGCTGTCGAACGTGAGGACGGTGCGGTGCTCACACTCGGTGGGGTGATCACCGGACTCTCGCGAAAGTTCACCAAGAAGGGTGATCAGATGGCCGTTTTCACGCTCGAGGATCTCGACAGCGCGATCGAAGCCACGGTCTTTCCTCGCACGCTGATGGAGCAGGGCCACAAACTGGTCGACGACGCAATTGTCACAGTCAAGGGCCGACTCGATCGCAAGGATGACACCAGGGTTGGGTTCATGGTTCAAGACGTTTCGATTCTGGAGGGCCTCGACACCGGTAACTCCGCACCGCTGCGGTTGAGGTTGCCTGCCGGCAACCTCAACGAATTCAAAATTCATCAACTCAAGCGAATCCTGCGCGACCATCCCGGGGAATCGCAGGTGTTCGTGCAACTCGGAGCCGGAAAGACGCTGCGCCTCGCAGATGAATTCTGCGTCGACTTGGACCGCGCAGTAGGCGAGTTGCGGGTCGCCTTCGGCCACGACGCCGTCATCCTCTGATCCCGGCGCGAGTATACGTTGAGCGGGTTGTTTGGGTCACGCTTCCGCAAACGGTGGATTTGATGGCACAATAGAGGTTCTGTATGGACGACGCACTGCATTTCGCAGTGCCACGACGATGGGGAGCACGAAGGCTCGATGGCAATCCAGGTCGACACCAGGGACTGCGCGGCGCTCAGCGACGCAGACCTCGATGAGATGGCGTCCATGGGTGGCGCGTTCGACATCGGCACCGCATCCAAGGCCAAAGAGGACTGGGTCCTCAGCACGGTCGCTCGTATCGACGGCGTGCTGCATGGCTTCATGTTCGCCACGCTCGAACGCATTGGCGGCACGCCGTGCGTCTTGCTCGGGCAACTGAGCGTCAAGCGCACTTCTCGCAGAGACCAAGTGCTCAAGGGGCTGATGGGTGAGGCATATCACCGTGCGTTGATGGCATTCCCTGACGAGGACGTGGTCATTGGCACCCGGTTCGTCAAGGCTGACGGGCTCGAAGCGTTCAAGAACCTTGGCGAGATCATTCCTCGGCCCGGCCACCGCGCTGTCGGCGAGGAGCGGGCATGGGGTCGGCGTCTTGCCAAGCGGTTCGGCGTCGACGGCGCGTACGACGAGCAGAGCTTCGTCGTGAAGTCGAACGGCCAGAGCGGTTTCCTCGATCACGAATCGCTGAAGCCCGAAAAGACGAACCCAGAGGTCGAGGCCCAGTTCGCCACCGTGAATGTCAAAAAGGGTGGAGCGCTGATTGTTCACGGCTGGTCGATGGCTGAAGATCTCGTGAAGCTCGGCAAGCGCTGAACGACCCAGACGTCCCGGTCGAGTCGCGATCACTCGATTCGGTCGTTCGCTCGCGGCGGATGACGCGTTCGTTCTCAGATCGCGATGTGCCGATCGAACTGATCGAGCGGTTCGTCGCTCTGGCGTCACGGGCACCGAGCGCCGGAAAGACTCAGGGTTGGCATCTCGTTGTGCTGACGGGCCCGGAAACGGCGAGGTTCTGGAACGTCACCTTGCCGGTCGAACGCCGAGCCACCTTTCGTTGGCAGGGTCTGCTCACAGCCCCTGTTATTGCGCTGGCATTGGCCGACCCTCAGGCGTACGTGCGTCGTTACGCCGAAGCGGACAAGGTTCACAGCGGGCTCGGCACCTCGGCTGAAGCATGGCCCACGCCGTACTGGACCGTCGATGCCTCGATGGCAATGATGACTTTTCTGCTCGCCGCCGAAGATGCGGGTCTCGGTGCGCTGCTGTTCGGCGTGTTCGACAACGCTGACACGCTGTTCGACATCCTCGGAATTCCGAATCATCTTCAACTGCTGGGTGCGATCGCGCTCGGCTGGCCGAACCCGTCACCCGGTAGCGCCGCCGGTGCCGGTCGGAGCGCAAGCCGTCCGCGCCGCCTGCCCGCCGAGATCATCCACCGCGGCCGCTGGTAGTCGATCTTTGCCCGGTGACACACCCCATCCAGACCTGTCTCGGTTAGCGGTCGGTCAGGCCCGGCGGCGGTGGTTGTCGACTCGGCTGGCCGCAGCCTCACCGTCTGCCAGCCGCCGCTTCACCTGGCGAAAACTGCGCCCATGTTTCCGCGATTCCCCGTGGTACGGGGCTTTTCGGGGACATCGGCGCGTTTTCCCCCGGGTGACACACCCCATCCAGACCTGCCTCGATCAGCGGTCGGTCAGGCCCCGGCGGCGGTGGTTGTGGACTCGGCTGGCTGCGGAGGCGTCGTCGGCGGACCTGTCGTTGTGGGTGCAGGGGTCGTGGTTGTCGTCGGCGGCGGGGGAGCGGTAGTCGTCACTGCGGGCGTCGTTGCCGCCGTGGTGGTGGTGGACTCTGGGATCGTGGTTGTACTGGTGGTCGATGTGCTGGACGTTGTCGTCGTGAAGGTGGGGTCGCGTCGATCAAAGACCGGAAGACTCTCGGCCTTGGTGTACTCCTCTGGTTGTTTGCCGTCCTGGCCCCAGACATAGACCCGGTCCTTGATGTGGACGTAGGTCTGGAACGATTCCGAGATTCGTTTATGCATCCGGATACAACCGTGGGATGCGGGCGCAAGGGGAACATTGCCCGAGCCGTGCATTGCGATGCCGAAGTTGAAATAGATCGGGTTGTCCATTCCTCCGAGAGCGCCAACACGATGGCCGCTCACGGCGCGCTCGAATTGAAACACACCACCCGGCGTCTTCGATGTCCCGCAGTATCGATCGGGAACCGGGGGATCGATCACCCCGCCATTGCCGTCGGTGTTGACCAACACGTCCTCGCACCACTCTTCGTCGGTACCGCTCGAGATGTGGATCACCAGAGTCGCGACGTTGTCGGTGAACACCGCCGCGACCTGCTCTGGTAGGTAGATCTCGACATGAGTGCCGACGCCCGGCCGGCGCGGCAGGACTGCGATCGGATCTTGCATCCGTTGCCACATGTCGTTGGTGACGAGTCCGGTTGCCTGTGCTCTCGGTGTACCGAGAACCAACTTCTCGAACGCCCAGACGGCCTGTTCGGTCTGGTCGCCGAACGAGCCATCCGCAGCGCCCGGAGCGAAGCCGAGATCGGCGAGTCTGGTCTGCACGCTGACCACGTCGGGCCCGGCATTGCCACGTCCGACGCTTTCCGCCAGGGTCGTCTTGACGATCGGAATCGCAGTCGAAGCGGTTCCGAGGCCCGGCGAAGCGCTGGCCGGCACGGTCAGGTCAGCGACGAAATAGTCGCTGTTGTCGGTGGGTCGATCGCCGGATCCAGGCTCGTCATCGCCGCCAAACGTTGCAGCCGCGAGAACGACGAGCAGAACTCCGATTGCCGCGATTGCGGGGAACCACCGAGCGACGGGACGTTGCGCTCTTGATGGCACGTTCTAGATCAACCGCCAGCCTGGGGGCACTCGGTCGAGAGC
>JANOQU010000056.1:0-10815 GCA_031422355.1 Actinomycetes bacterium | reverse complement strand
TCGGGGCTGCGGCGGCTGTTGGGTTCCTGACCGCTCGGAACCAGAACCGGATCGGTGCCGTACTGGTGGCTGGCTCGGAGATGAAGACGTTCCCACCTCGCCCCGGCAAGCAGCAGGTCCGCGGCATCCTGCACGCGGTCGGGATGCCACCCGATTCGGCCGGACGCGGTCGGGCCGACCTGACCGGTGCCCTGATGCGCGTCGGGGCACTGTCTCGACGCCGCGGATTCGTGACGGTGATCAGCGACTTCATCAATCCGAGTAGCCCAGACAACGACTGGCGGCGAGCACTCGGCACGCTTGCGTTACGCAACGACGTGCTTGCGATCGAGGTGCTCGATCCGCGCGAACTGGACATTCCCGCGGTTGGCTACATCGCCCTCACTGATCCGGCAACCGGCCGCGTCCGCGAAGTCCAAATGACTGCAGACCTACAGCAGCGCTACCGAGCCGCGGCGCAGGCACAACGCAACGCAACCCGCGACATCCTCCGTTCGGCCGGAGCCGATCATCTCATTCTGCGTACCGACGGTGACTGGGTTGGCGACCTGATCCAGCATGTACGCCGCCGTAAGGTGCAAGTCGCCGGAGTCGGCGCAGGGTTGCGCCGATGACCTCGACACCGACAGCGATCGCGGCAACGTTCCTTGCGCCTGGCCGAATATGGTTCCTCCTCATCGTCGTCGCAATGGCGGTCGCGTATGTTGCCGTGCAGTTCACCCGTCGCAAGCACGTCGTCGCCTTCACCAACGTCGACTTGCTCGACCAATTGGCACCAAGTCGGCCCGGATGGCGACGACACGTGATCGCCGGGTGTTACCTCGTTGCCGCAGCGATCGGCGTCTTCGCCCTCGCTCAGCCGGCAACACGATCGCTCCAACAGACCGAGTCAGGTGGGCAGATCGAGATCGTCTTCGATGTTTCGCTCAGCATGGAGGCGACCGATGTCGATCCGAATCGGATCGAGGCGGCCAAGGCCGCTGCACTCGACTTCGTGGAGCAGGTCGACGACAACATCGAGGTCGGACTGATCTCGTTCAACGGCAACGTCTCGGCGCGAGTCGCACCGACGTTGAACCACGACGAGGTCAACCAGCAGATCGAGGATCTCCAACTCGGTCAGGGCACCGCAATCGGCGATGCCCTCGAAGTCGCCGCCGACATCATCGGCCCACCCACCGACGAGGAGCCTGACGAGCCAGCCGGCGCCATCGTGCTGCTGACCGATGGCGAGACGACGGTGGGGCAGCCGACCGCTGCGGGTGCAGACGTCGCCGCCGAGAACAAGATTCCCGTCTATGCGATCGCCTTCGGCACCCTCGAGGGCACCGTCACCGATCCGGAGAGCGGCGACATCATTCCCGTTCCGGTCAACTACGACGAACTGGGTGGCGTTGCCGACGCGACCGGTGGGGTCTTCTACGAAGCGCCTACAGCGGATGCACTGCAAGCTGCGTACGCGGAGATCAGCGACAACCTCAATGCCGGCGTCGGCGACCCGATCGAGGTGGTGACTGAGCAAACGTGGAAATACGTCGCGGCGGCGCTCCTCGTCGCCGGGATCGGCTGGATCCTGGGACTGTGGTGGCTGCGCGGTCTGCTTTGACGAACAATCAGGCGAGCGGTCCGGCCAGAACGGCATTGGCCGCGTTGTGGCCACACATCCCATGAACCCCCGCGCCGGGCGGGCTGGCGGCCGAGCAGATCCAGATCGCCGGATTCGGCGTCGCGTACGGGCGGAGGGTGCGCGTCGGCCGAAAGAACAGCTGCGTCCCCCCGAGAGACCCCGCTGCGATGTCGCCACCGCGATAGTTCGGGTTGTAGGCCTGTAGCCATCGAGGTGTGATCACGTGGCGCGCGAGCACCCGGTCGCGAAATCCCGGCGCAAACCGTTCGATCTGTGCTTCGATCGCAGCGGTCGCGTCGCCGTCGAAGCCGTTCGGCACATGGCAATAGGCCCAAAGTGTGTGTTTTCCCGCAGGCGCCCGCGATGGGTCGACGACGCTTTGCTGGGCGGCCAGAACGAACGGTCGATCTGGCATTCGTCCTTCGTGGACCTCATGCTCGGCTGAGGCAATCTCGGCCAGCCGGCCACCGATGTGAACCGTGCCTGCAAGGTCACATGACGAATCCGTCCACGGCACCGGCCCGTCAAGGGCGTAATCGATCTTGAATGAGCCTGGCCCGCTACGGAATTGGCGCAGCTTGCGGCGATACCGCGCCGGTAGTTCGTCGCCGGCGATGTTCGCGAGTTGGGTTGCGTCGGTGTCGAACAGCGCTACCCGATGCGTTGGCAACGCTGCCAACGTGGTCACGCTGACGCCCGTGCGAATTTCGCCTCCGAGTTCAACGAGGTGAGCGACCATGGCATCGGCAATCGATTGTGACCCGCGTTCGGCGATCGGCCATCCGTCGACATGCCCAGCGGCCATCAGCATCAGCCCGAACGACGAGGTCAGCACTCGGTTCAACGGCAGCGACGAGTGCGCTGCGTTGCCGCCGAACAACGCCGCGGCGGCTTCGTCGTCGAGTATCCGACCAATCATCGACGCCGACGGCAGCGCCCTGATCCCGAACCTGGCGAGAGAAACGGGATGACGAGGCAAACCGATCACGGGGTGCATCGATAGATCCACCACGTTGCGCCAGTCGTGGACGACCGGCCCGAGCACGCGGCGGTAGCGAGCGGATTGCGCGCCGAACTGGAGTGCCGTCTCGGCCAGCGATCGATGCAACAGTGCGGCCGGCCGACCTTGGAGTGGGTGGGCCAACTGGACCTCGGGCAGCATCCAGCGCAGGCCGTGATCTGCGAGCGGGAGCGATCGCAGGAACGGCGAAGCGGCGCCGAGGGGGTGTATGGCCGAACAGACGTCGTGGCGAAACCCTGGCAGCGTCAGTTCTTTGGTTCGGGTTCCACCGCCAACGGAATCGTTGGCTTCGAGCACGACGACACGTCGACCCGCCGCAGCAATCGTGATCGCAGCGGCGAGCCCATTCGGCCCTGAACCAATGACAACCGCGTCGTAGACCACGCGCGGTCCCAGCCGGTCAGCCCGCGGCGTCGGCGCAGGCGGCCGCTGCGTCGATCAGCGATTGCGCCCGAGTGTCGCCGGACAAACCGTTCGACATCTTGTTCATCACGTAGGCAAACGCAAGCTCGCGTTCCGGATGGGCAAACGCCGCTGAGCCGCCGGCCCCGAAGTGCCCAAACGCGCCTGGACCGGAGTATGGCGTGACCGCCCCGTGGGTCATGAAGCCCATCCCGAACGTGGTCGCCATCACCAGGCATTTGTCCGGCTCTCCGGCTGGTGTGACCGTTGTCCGAGCGACGTCACGGGTGTGGTCCGAGAGCAATTGAATGCCATCGACGGGAACCATCGTCGCGGCATAGATCTTGGCCAGAGAGCCGGCATTGGTGATGCCGTTGGCGGCCGGAATTTCCGCAGCATGCACCTTGCGCGTATTGAAATGGCCACTCCCGACGCCCGAAGCGCCATCGGCAGGAAATGCACCGTTCAGCGTCAACGCATCCCCCAGAGTGGTGCCCGGTCCGACGAACATCGCAACCATCGCCAGCACCGCCGGATCAGTGGGCGGCGCCACCGCGATCATCGGCGAAACCCGATCCTCTTGCTCGAGGGGAAGCCCGATCCAGAACTCGACGCCGAGCGGCTGCACGATCTCGTCGTGGACAAACGCTCCGAAGCCACGGCCCTGTGGATCGACTCGACGGACCAGTTCACCGGCAAGCCAGCCATACGTGCACGCGTGATACCCGTGAGCGGAACCAATCGGCCAACGCGGCGTCGCATCGCCGACGCGGTAGGCAATGGTGTCCCAGTCGAGGGCCTCGTCCATCGTGATCGGCCCATCGACGGTATAGATACCGCATTGATGTGACAACAGTTGAGCAACCGTCGCCTCACCTTTGCCATTCGCTGCGAACTCAGGCCAGTACTTCGAGACCGGCGCGTCGTACGCCAACCAACCTCGATCGACGCAGATTCCGACCGCGATCGCTGTGATTCCCTTGGTCGTGCTGAACACCAACTGCAACGTGTCCTGGTCATACGCCACTGGTTGCTCGACGCCAAAGGAACCGCCCCAGAGGTCGACGACCTTGACGCCTCGGTGATAAACGGCCACGCCTGCGCCGACCTCTTCAGTGGTCGCGAAGTTGTTCTCGAACGCGGCGCGCACGGATTCCCAGCCCGGCGACACCGTGCCTCCAATTCCATGAACCGCGCTCATGATTCGTCGATGATTCCGCGCAGGGTCTCGACCGTCTTGACCGGATCGCCGCCGACGGGGCTGATCGACAGCACCGTCACGCCGGCTTCCTTGAAGGCCCCAATGCGCTCCTTGATGTAGCTGCGGGGGCCAACGAGGTTTGAGAGTTCGAGCATCTCGCCGGGCACAGCCGCGGCGGCCTCGGCCTTTTTGCCCTCCAGGTACAGGTCTTGGACCTCGACGGCCTCCTTCTCGTATCCGTACGCGGAGCAGATGTCGTTGTAGAAGTTCTTCCCACGAGCCCCCATCCCGCCGATGTACAGCGCCGAGTTCGGCCGAGCGAAATCGAGAATCGCCTTCTGCTTGTCGCCGACGAGGTCTTCACCAATGGCGAGCATCCCGCCAGCGGAGATTTCGAGCCGCTTCATCGACGGGTCACGCTTGGCAGTACCTGCCTTGAGCGCGGATCCCCATACCTGTTGGAACTTATCGGGAACGAAGAAGATCGGCAGCCAGCCATCAGCGAGTTCTGCGGTGGCTTCGACGCTGAGATCCTTGAGGCTCGCCCACCAGATTGGGATGTCTGACCGCAGCGGGTGGTTGATGATCTTGAGTGCCTTGCCGAGCCCGGTGCCCTGGCCGGCCGGCAGCGGCGCTGTGACGGTCTTGCCCTGGTAGTCGAACGGTTGCTCCCGCTTCCAGATCTGGCGGCAGGATTCGATGTACTCACGGATTCGAACCATCGGCTTCTCGTACGGCACACCGTGGAAGCCCTCGACGACCTGCGGTCCGCTCGCGCCCAGCCCGAGGATGAACCGGCCGTCGCTGACGTAATCGCAACCCGCGGCGGTCATCGCCATCAACGCTGCGGTACGGCTATAGACGTTCAAGATTCCAGTGCCGATCTCGACCCGTTCGGTCTTGGCGGCAAGGTAGCCGACCTGACTGACGGCATCGAAGCTGTATGCCTCGGCGATCATCACCTGGTCGAGGCCAACTTTTTCCAGTTCGACGACTTGCTGAACGGCCTGCTGGAAGCCGCCCGCGTAATTGATCATGGTTGAGATCTTCACGACGATGACCCTACGTGACCGTCATTCAAGTTGCCCGACCGGAATCCCTCGAGGTCGAGAGTCACGTACTGGTATCCGGACGCCTTGATCGCAGCGACCACAGCCACCCGATGTCGCAGCACGGCATCGAGATCGTCGAGATCCACCTCGATCCGGGCCGTGTCGCCGTAGTGGCGGACGCGGAGCTGGCGGAAACCGAGCCGCTTCATCGCTGCCTCGGCCCGGTCGATTCGGCTGAGGATTCCGACCGACACCTCCGTGCCGTACGGAACACGGCTGGCAAGGCAAGCAGCGGCCGGCTTGTCCCAGGTCCGCAACCCGAAACGCGACGACAGTGCCCGGATGTCGGCCTTGGTCAGACCCGCTGTCACCATCGGGAATTCCCCACCGCGCTCTCCGGCCGCGGTTTGGCCCGGCCGATGATCCCCCAGATCATCGACATTCACACCGAGCACCACGGTTGCCCGTTCGGCAATGGCGATTGGGCCAACGACTTCCATGAGTTCTGCTTTGCAGTGATAGCACCGATCGACGTCATTGGCCTGATAGGCGGCACGCGACATTTCATCGGTCTCGACAGGGGTCCAATGCAAGCCCCATTCATCGGCGAGCGATCGACAGTCAGCTTCCTCGTCGCCGGCCAGCGACGGCGAAACAGCCGTCACCGCCATGGCACCGCGCCCGAGCAGTTGATGGGCCCGATAGGCGAGAAACGCGGAGTCAGCCCCGCCGCTGAAGGCAACGACGACCCGGCCAAGTCGCGTCAGCTCAGCATCGAGGCGCGTCAGTTTCACGTCGAGTTCGATGTCCGAAGCACTCCCGATCATGCCCGACATGCTGACAGCGGTCGAGGGCACTTCCAACGCCGCTCGGGAATCAGACGAGCCGGGTGATCATCGGTTCTGCGTGGCAGGATGGGTCACTGTGACGGTACCCGACTGGTGGAACGAGCGACGCTACGGCTTGTTCGTGCACGCCAATATCGCGACCGTGCCGTCGTTCGCACCGATCGGCGAGTCTGCTGACCGATATTGGAGCCATCTCGGCGCCGATGTCTCGATCGACCCACAGGCCCATCCCTCGCCGATGGCTGAGGTGCTCGCCTACCATCGCGACCGCTGGAGTCACGTGGAGCGCTACGACGACTTCATTCCATTCCTGTCGTTCCATCGCTTCGACGCTGACGAACAAGTCGAACTCGCGCTTCAAGCAGGGATGAACTACCTGGTCCACGCCGCCAAGCATCGCGATGGTTTCTGCTGGTGGGAGGCGCCTGGAACAGAACGCCGTTCTACGTCGATCGGACCGCTTCGTGATGTTCTCGCCGAGGTCGCAGCATCATGCCGCCGAAACGGCGTGCTCTTCGGAACGGCGTACTCGACGACGGACTGGTCAAACCCTTATGGTCACGATGGCTCGCACGTCGACGATGTCGTGACTGCGCAAGTACTCGATCTTGTCGAGCGCTACGGCACCAGCGTGCTCTGGAGCGACGAATTTCCCAAAGTTTCGGGTCCGGCCAGTTCGAGAATCGAGCAGTTACTCGACGCGGCCGTGGACCTCGCCGACGCTCAACGCGTGGAGTTGATCTTCAATGACCGATGGGGCCATCCGGAGCCGGCTTTCACAACGGTTGAGTCCGTACCGACGGCGATCGAGAGCCGGCCGTGGGAAATGCACCGACCGCTCGGTTCGTCGCTCGTCCACAACCGAGCCGAGCGCCCCGAACACCTGCTGTCGACGGGCGCGCTGCTCGACCTGCTCAGCGAAGTCGTGGCCAAGGGCGGCAATCTGTTGATCGACGTCGGGCTCAGCGTCGACGGCACCATCGCCGACATTTACAAGCGCTCGTTGCGAGCCGTCGGCGACTGGGTCAACAATCATTCCGACGTGATCCATCGGAGCAGTCCGTTCGATCACTGGGGCGATGCACAGGTTCGCTACGTCCGGGTCGACGCCGACGTGGTCGCGCTCGACCTCGCGGCTGGCTCGGAGATCGTCCTCGGCGAACTCACGCCTGATCGTTACGACGTGACGTCTATCGAGGCTGACGACGGCGGGTCGCTGCATTGGGAGCAACACCGCGGCGGTGTCAGTCTGACTCGGATCGATCGATCCCCGGCCGGCTTGGCTGGCGTCTACAGAGTCCGACTGCACCCCGCTGCCGAGGCGATTCGACTGTTCGAAGAACGCGACGCACCGCCCAAGCCGCTCCAGCGCCTGCTTGACGAGGCACGACTCGGCGACGTCATCCAGCTACGCGAAGGCTTGTATCAGGGGCCGATCGAGGTGCCCGACGGCGTCACCGTTCGCGGCCTCGGTTGGGATCGCTCGATGGTAACCACGCACACTGCGGCCCCCGATGCCAATGCTCTGATCGCGTCTCTCGGAATCGGTGCTCGCCTCGAAAACGTCCATCTCGCCGGATCGGCCATTCTCGGCGCAAACGCCGCAATGGCGGGATGTCGCTGCGATGGACCGATCGAGATCCTGGGTGATGATGTGACCGTCTCCTCAGTCATTGCAAGCGCCGTCGTCGGCATTGCGGGTTCGGACCGTACGACGGTGGAACGTTGCGCGTTGAAGGGTGCTAGATCGAGCGCTGGCGTCGACATCGGTATCGATCTCACCGGAGGCAGCGGCCATCGGATCCACCGCAACGAAGTGGTCGATCATCTGTGCGGAGTTCGGCTTGCCAATGTCAGTGCCAGCATTGTGTCCGAGAACCGGTTCGAGTCTCGATGGTGGGGCGTGCACCTGCGCCGGTGCGATCACGTCGAAGTCGTCGACAACAACATGCAACACACAATGCGGGCAGTCGACGTGGATGGCGGCAACGGCAGCATCGTCACTGGCAACTGGGTCGCCGACGGAGACAGCGCGGCCGTCGTCGAATTCGGAGCGACCGAGACGTCGGTCATCGACAACCATGTCGAACGTTGCCGGATCGGCGTCTTGGTCTGGGATGCTCCAACGACTCGCCTCGGCCCGAACACGTTCGTCGATCTCCACGAAGAGGATCCGATTGTCCACGGCCCCGACCTCGACTCCGACCTCGACTGACTCCAGGCGCCTGCGCGCCTGGCGGTTGGCGTTCGGCAATCAGCAGATCGCGCCGCTTGCGGTCGCTCAAGCTGTCGCCGGAATCGGCGACGCTTTCGTGACCGTCTCGCTCGCCGGGTCACTGTTCTTCAACCTCAGCCCGGACGCATCGCGCGAGCAGGTTCTGCTCTATCTGATCGTCACCGTTTCGCCGCTCGCAGTCCTCGCACCGTTGATTGGTCCAACGGTGGATCGATTCCGACATCGCCAACGACTGGTCGCAGCGTTGTGCTACATCCTGCGCGGGCTTTGCTGCATTGCGATGGCGGCGACGCTGTTCGATCTCTCGTTCTACGGTTTTGCACTCGGCTTGTTGATCGCCGGAAAGGCGTCTGGCATCGTCAAACAGGCGCTGATCCCGATGCTCGTATCGGACTCCTCGCAACTGGTTTCGACAAACGCTCGACTCGCCCGAACGGGCAGCATCGCCGGTGGTATCGGTGCGGTGCTCGGTCTCGGAATCCAACGCGCGATCGACACCCAGGGCCTGCTCCGGATGGCGGCCTTGGTCTATATCGGTTCGGCGCTGGTGATCACGCGGTCACGTGCACCCAAGCAGCAGGACGAACCTCCTTCAGCGTTGGAGTACGCCGAGACCCACGCCCCACCGGTGATCGTCGGCTCGATCGGGTTCATGGCGATCCGCGCGGCAGTCGGTTTCTTCGTGTTCACGTTGGCCTTCACCCTCCGCCAGGCAAGCGAGCCCAAATGGGTGTACGCAGCGGCGATCGGTATCTACGGCGCGGGCGCGTTCCTCGGCAACCTGATCGCCCCGATCCTTCGACGACGATTCCAGGACCAACAACTGATTGCGCTTGCGATCGCAGGGCCGACCGTCCCTACCGTCATCGGCATCCTTGGCGTGTCCCGGCCGCTCCTATTCGCGATCGCTGGCCTGATCGGCCTATCCACCACCCTCGGCCGACACGGTTTCGACAGCCTGCTTCAGCATCGCGCGCCTGCGGCACTGCGGGGGCGGGCGGCGGCACGCTACGAGACGAGATTCCAGCTCGTCTGGGCGCTTGGCGCTGTCGTCGCGACACCCATTTCATTTCCGGCCGAAGCCAGCATGGCCGTCCTCGCTGCGCTCTACATTCCCGCTCTGATCGTCTTTCTGCGAGCCGCCAAGGAAGCCCGGGTGTACGAGGTAGAGGTGTCTCTCGACATTCTCAGCCGAGCAGGGGTTCGCCTCGCGTCGGCCGCTGAGTGCATGAACAGCGCTGCATACGGCGTCGCAGTCATCGACGCCGTCGCCGCCGTAGACCTCGCAAGGCTGTCGGATCCGCACTTGACCAGGCTGCAAGGATGCGCCGAGCTCGATCGGCTGCGTTCGATGGCCCTCGACCACGACAGCGTGATCACCGCCCAGGAAGCGGAGGAGGCGATCGCTCTGGCGACCGGCCTGCTCAGTTCTGCTCGAGTTCCGTCACAGCCGTGACGCCGAAGTCGTCGCTGTCTGATCCACCGCCGACAATTCGCATCGCGTACGAGGTGTCGTCGTCGACGCTGTGATACACCTCGATCGAGACGTCGACCGGCGGCACACCTTCTCTGACCTTTCCGACCAGGAGCAGGGCACCTTTACCCTTGACCGGTTGTCCCTCGATCCCGATGTCGATCGCGTCGTCGCGGACGTCGGTGAACACCACCATCACCAGGTCGCTGATGTCGGCCAATTCGGCGATCACGTCCACCTGAGACTCGGCGTCGATCGGGTTGCCGTCGGCCGGGGCGATGAACAACACGAACGGATCGGCATCCGCACCATCGGAGTTGTTCGTCGACACCGTCGCGATCGGTGACTGGGCGACATACCACCGAATCGCAGCGACGTATGCGTCAGCCGCACGGACCGATCTCGGACCCGGCTCATCAGACGTGCACGCGCCGAGAACCAGCAGCGAGCTGAGCACGCAAACAATGCCTCCCCGGCGCCTTCGGTTCACGCCGACAGCCTAGCCATCAGCCACATTGCCGAGATTGTCGGCCCAGGCCCCACCGTGGTTGCTGTCCGTGCCGCTTGCAGGATCGATCCCTGCGCGGCACGATCATGCAAGCGCCATCGGTCAGCGGCCCGACGCCGCGCCGCCGAGCGGGGTCGACACCGTGATCGGCCATCTCCTCGACGTTCCAACCAACGCCGATGCCAAACACGAAGCGGCCCTCACTGATCAGATCCAACGAAGCGATGGTCTTTGCGAGAACAATTGGGTCATGTTGAGCGACGAGGCAGATCCCGGTGCCGATCCTGAGTGTCGTCGTGGCCGCGGCGGCGCTCGCGGGAAGTATCGGGCCCGCCCGGCCACGGGCTGAGTCTGCTCGTCGGGATGTGAGTGTGTTCGGTCACTCATATCGACTCGAAACCACGATCCTCGAGTGCATTGGCAAGTACGGCGGGCCGGATCGACAG
>JANOQU010000055.1:0-1596 GCA_031422355.1 Actinomycetes bacterium | reverse complement strand
GGGCGATGGCCAATTGCCTCGCCCTGCGCCAGTCGACTCGGCCGAAACGAGTCGGCAGACCGTCGAGAAGTACGTTCTCGGCGACCGACAAGTCGGCGGCGATCTGACGCTCCTGGTAGATCGCGCGAACCCCGAGCGCTTGAACCTGACGCCGACTCGGTCGGTCGATGGCGACGCCGCCGATTCTGATCACACCGCTGTCGGCGTGTTGGGCGCCCGTTGCGATCTTGATCAGGGTGGATTTTCCGGCGCCATTCTCGCCGCAGAGCGCATGGACTGTTCCAGCGCGCACGGCGAGTGACACACCACGAAGGGCGAGCACGCCGGGAAAAGACTTGGTGATGTCCTCAAGCTGTAGTGCGGCCGGCGTGTTTGTTCCGGTCGATTCGCCGAGCGGTTGGGTCACGACTTGGCTTTCACGGAATCGGCAAGGGCGGGCATGACCTGCTCACCGTAGGCACGCAGTGTTTCGTCCTTGGCATCGTGTTGTAAATAGACGGAGAACTGATCGACACCGAGCGCCTTCAGTTCCTCGAGTCGGCGGACGTGCTCCTCCACCGGTCCAATGATGCAGAACCGGTCCACGATCTCGTCCGGGACGAACGCCGCGTGGGTATTACCGACGCGGCCATGCTCGTTGTAGTCGTATCCCTCACGATTTTTGATGTAGTCGGTCAGGGCCTTTGGGACGGGAGCATCATCGCCGTAGCGGGCGACGATATCGGCGACGTGATTGCCGACCATCCCCCCGAACCACCGGCATTGCTCGCGTGCGTATGCAAGGTGTTCTGGCGTTCCGTCAGTGACGTAGGCGGGCGCCGCGACGCAAATCGTGACGTCGGACGGGTTTCGACCCGCCGCGGTCGCAGCGTCTCGAACGGCTGCGATCGTGAACTCTGCAATCGAGGTGTCGGCGAGTTGCAGAATGAATCCGTCGCCGACCTCACCCGTGAGCGCCAACGCTTTCGGTCCGTAGGCTGCGACCCATACCTCGCAGCGGCTCTTGCTCGCCCACGGGAATCGCAACTCCGAACCGTTGTAATCGACGCTGCGGCCGTTCGCGAGTTCACGGATGACATGGATACTCTCGCGGAGAGTCTTGAGCGTGGTCGGCGCACCGTTGGTCAGCCGCACCGCGCTGTCGCCGCGGCCGATACCGCAAACGGTGCGGTTGCCATACATCTCGTTCAGGGTCGCATATGTGCTGGCCGTCACCGTCCAATCCCTGGTCGCCGGATTCGTCACCATTGGTCCAACGGTGATGTTGCGAGTCTCGGCAAGGATCTGGCTGTGGATGACGTATGGCTCCTGCCACAGGATGTGGCTGTCGAACGTCCAGACATGACTGAACCCATACGTCTCGGCCTTCTTGGCCAGATCGATCACCCGTGCCGAGGGCGGCGTTGTCTGCAGTACTACGCCAAGGTCCATGGGTTATCGATTCTGGGGAAAGCCGAGGTCAACGCTCGACGTGCGCGGATCTGGCCAACGGGACGTGACCACTTTGCTCCGGGTGAAGAAGTTGATGCCGTCGGGGCCGTACATGTGTTGATCGCCGAACAGGCTGGCCTTCCATCCACCGAAGCTGTAGTAGCT
>JANOQU010000054.1:0-1800 GCA_031422355.1 Actinomycetes bacterium | reverse complement strand
GTTCGTGCCCGACGTCACAGTCGGCCTAGCTTCTGGCGATGGCTCCTTCCGACTTCGCGATCGGTGACATCCACGAGGCGATCGCGGCGACCCGTCCTGACCAGTTGTGCCTGGTCTTTCGTGATCGACGTCTGACCTGGGCCGACGTGACCGAGCGCACTCGCCGGCTGGCGAATTACTTCAGCTCGCGGGGCTTGGGGTGTCACACCGAGCGTTCGGGGCTGAGTGGATCCGAGAGTGGCCAGGATCATCTCGCGATCTACCTGCATAACGGCAACGAGTACCTGGAAGCAATGCTGGGCGCGTTCAAAGCGCGCGTCGCGCCGTTGAACGTCAACTATCGCTACGTCGCCGAAGAGTTGCGCTATCTGCTCAATGATTCTGCGTCGAGCGCGGTCATCGTCCACTCTCAGTTTGCGCCGGTATTGGCCGAAGTCCTCGACGATGTGCCCTCGCTGCGGGTCATCATCCAAGTCGCCGATGACTCCGGACATCCGCTCCTGCCAGGCGCAATCTGGTACGAGGACGCGCTCTCGGCTTCATCCAGCGATCGACCGAAGGTGCGGCCATCGGGTGACGATCTCTACATTCTGTACACCGGCGGGACGACCGGCATGCCCAAGGGCGTGCTGTGGCGCAGCGGCGATGCCATCGTCGAATGCTTCGGCGGGTCGCGCACCGCAAGCACACCTGATGAATTCGCGGCCGAAGCCGCCGAAGGGCTGCAGGCGCTGCTGGCGCCGCCGTTCATGCACGGGGCTGGTCATTGGATGAGCTTTCGGACCTGGATCACAGGTGGCACGGTCTTCGTACAGGACAATCCCGACCGCCTCGACCCAGTGGACATCTGGAGCGTGATCGAGCGAGAACGGCTCAGCTTTCTACTGATCGTGGGCGACGCATTCGCCCGCCCGCTGATCGACGAGTTGGAACGTGGGGTCTATGAACTGTCTTGTCTCTCTGTAATCCTGAGCGGCGGTGCCCCACTGTCGGCGGTGCTGAAGCACGAGTTCATCCGTCACCTTCCAACGACGATGATCGTCGACGGACTGGGCTCCTCCGAGGCCGGCGGTCAGTTGTCGCATGTTTCCGCCGGTGCATCCGCAAGCACTGGCACGTTCGCGATCAGTGCCGGTAACCACGTTCTCTCCGGTGATCTCGATCGAGAACTGCTAGCCGGCGAGGACGAGCTCGGCTGGCTGGCCAAGAGTGGACGACTCGCGCTTGGTTACCTCGGTGATCCGGCCAAGACCGAGCGGACGTATCCCGTGATCGATGGCGTCCGCTACGCCGTGCCCGGCGACCGCGCCCGCCTTCGCGCCGACGGCACGATCGAATTGCACGGCCGAGACAGCGTCACCATCAACAGCGGCGGCGAGAAGATCTTCGCTGAAGAAGTCGAGGCGGCGATCAAAGCTCACGAGGCCGTCTACGACTGCGTGGTGGCTGGACGCCCGAGCGAACGATGGGGCAACGAAGTCGTCGCCGTCGTTCGAATTCGCGACGGCCACGCGGCGTCGGCAGACGATCTGCGGTCAGAAGCCCAACGACACATCGCCCGCTACAAACTGCCCAAAGCCTTCGTCTTCGTCGACCACATCGTCCGCTCACCGAGCGGCAAGGCCGACTATCGCTGGGCCAAGCAAGTCGCTGCTACGGGGTGAGCCTTGCTCAAGATGCCGATCGGTAGACGGACACGTGTGCCCGACTGTCTGCGCTGAAGGGTTCACGTCGCCAGTTGGCGAAGCGTTCGATCAGTTGAAGTCCTGCGATCCGGGCCATCAGGTCCATCTCGCCGGG
>JANOQU010000053.1:0-9948 GCA_031422355.1 Actinomycetes bacterium | reverse complement strand
CGCCACGCGCTCGACCACGCTCGCTCCATTCATTGCCGCGTCGTACCCGAGTGCTGGTATGTCGCAGGTTTCATCGAACGGCATTCGGACTACGCAGACCTCGTCAAGATGCCCAGCTGAAGACGGGCTCGCACAGCCCATTAGTTTCGAATCGAGCGAGCCCGTCGCCCGAACCGAATCGAGATCGTTATGAACGACAGCAACCAGGCGTGGATCATCGACGCCGTCCGCTCACCACGCGGAAAGGGCAAGGAGTCCGGTTCGCTCCACGCCGTTCATCCGCAGCGGATTCTCGCCCAAGTCTTGAATGCCCTTCGAGATCGGAACGGCTTCGAGACAGCTGATGTCGACGATGTGATCATGGGCTGCGGCGCCGGCAGCGGGGACCATTCGATGGATATCGCTCGAATGGCCGCCCTCGACGCCGGTTGGTCGCTCGATGCCCCCGGCGTCACCCTCAACCGGTTCTGCGGATCTGGTCAGCAGGCCGTCAACTTCGCCGCGATGGGTGTGCTCTCGGGCTTCCAGGACCTGGTGGTCGGCGGAGGCGTGGAATCGATGTCTCGCCCGTCGCCGATGCACGTCGACGGGTTCAGCGCCAACAACAACCACCTCCGCGACCGGTACAACATGGTGAGTCAAGGCATCTCGGCGGACCTGATCGCAACGATCGAGGGTTTCGGCCGAGCGGAGTGCGACGAACTTGCGGTCGAAAGCCAGACGAGAGCCAACGTTGCGATCACCGAGGGACGATTCGAACGTTCAATCGTGCCAATCCGCCACGACAACGGAGAGCTCGCCCTCGACCACGATGAGTTTCCGCGGGCAGGCACCACCATCGATGATCTTGCGAAGCTTCAGCCGAGCTTCGCCCAGATGGGCGCGCACGTCGGCAAGGGGCAGCACTTGACCATCGATCAGACCGCGCTGCTCGCATACCCGCACGTCGACGCGATCAACCATGTCCATCACGCCGGGAACTCCTCCGGCGTCGTCGATGGCGCATCGGCCGTGCTGGTTGCCTCACCCGACTACGCGAGAGCGCACGGCATGACGCCGCGCGCCCGAATCGTGATGACAGCTGTTGCTGGCACCGAGCCTGTGATCATGCTGACTGCACCGGGGCCAGCGGCGACTCGCTGCGTCGAGAAGGCCGGGATGACCTTTGACGACATCGACCTGTTCGAGGTCAACGAGGCGTTCGCTGCAGTCGTTCTCAAGTTCTTTCGTGACACAGGAGTCGATCGCGACAAGGTCAATGTGAACGGCGGCGCCATGGCGCTCGGTCACCCAATCGGCGCGACCGGCGGAATGTTGATCGGGACATTGCTCGACGAACTGGAGCGGCGAGACCTGTCGACCGGGCTGATCACGATGTGTACGGGCGGCGGCATGGGCACCGCCACCATCATCGAGAGGATCTGACCATTCAGTCGCTGTAGCGGCGAACTGTCGCCTTCTGGTTCTTCAGCGTCGTTCGGCGAAGCGCCTCGATCACGTCATCGGCGGCCCATTCAGGCACGCCGACGACGCTGAATCGTTCGGCCAGTTTAATCGGACCGATCTCGCGTCCGCTGAGGTTCGTCTCGTTGGCGATCGCGCCGACGAGATCGCCCGGCCGGATGCCGTCCTTGCGCCCGAGGCTGACATATAGCCGTGCCGTCTCACCACTGTCGTGCTGTGGCCGCGCAGCCCCGCGCCCTTCCTGGCCGAAACCCTTTCCCGAATCTGGCCCACCTGCCCCGCGGCTCACGTCCGGGCGGCGCTTGTCGAACTTTGCACCCGTCCCACCATCTCGGAACGAACGGTCCTTGCGGTCGCCCGCGACTCGATGCGACGCGTCCGGGATCTCCCGCTCGTCGACGGTTGCGCCGCTCGCTTCGTGGGTCAACTTGACCGCAGCGAGAGCGATTTCGCGGATGTCGAAATCCTGGGTCAGGACATCGACGACGGTTTCGAATTTGTCGAGGTCCTCCAGCTTCAGCGCTTCCCGCAGGAGATCAAGAGTTTGCTCGATTTGAACTGCGCGTAGATCCGCGACGGTCGGCACCTTCTCGACGGCGATCTTCTGCTTCGTCAACCGCTCGATGTTGGACAGCAGTCGCTGCTCTTTCGGTTCGGCCAACGTGATTGCCACGCCTTCCCGACCGGCTCGACCGACCCGACCGATGCGGTGGACGTAGGACTCCGGAGCGGATGGCACATCGAAGTTGACGACGTGGGTGAGTTGGTCGATGTCAAGCCCTCTGGCGGCGACGTCGGTAGCAACCAGCAACTCGGTCGTCCCTGCACGCAGCCGAGCCATGACCCGGTCACGGGACTCCTGGCTTAATCCGCCGTGCAGCGCCTCGGCCCGGTAGCCACGACCATTGAGGGTTTCGGTGAGTTGATCGACCTCGGTACGCGTGCGACAGAAGACGATCGCGGCGGTCGGCGCCTCGACGTCGAGGATTCGCCCGAGGGCCGCTGCCTTGTGAGCCCGTTGGACGATGTATACCGTCTGACGAATCAGCGACTTGCCTGGTTTGGACTGCCCAAGACCGATCTGGATCTTGACCGGATCCAAGAGGTGACGTTTCGCGATGCCGTTGATCCGCGGTGGCAGCGTCGCCGAGAACAAAATCGTCTGGCGCTGCTTTGGAACCGACTTGAGAATCTCCTCGATGTCCTCCGCGAAGCCCATGTCCAACATTTCGTCGGCTTCGTCGAGCACGACCATCTGAACGGCGTCGAGTGGCAGGCTGTTTCTGGAGATGTGATCGAGCGCGCGACCCGGTGTTGCCACCACCACATGGACGCCGCTCGACAGCGCCTGGAGTTGGCGGTAGATCGGCTGACCGCCATAGATCGGCACCACCTTGGCCCCGAGATCTCGGCCGTACTTGTACAGCGCTTCGGACACCTGAACCGCAAGCTCGCGGGTGGGAACGAGAACCAGCGCAATCGGCTCGGGCTTCGAGCGACTTGCCTCGGGTATCCGCTGCAGGATCGGCAGTGCGAAAGCCGCCGTCTTGCCGGTGCCCGTGGCGGCTTGACCAAGCAGGTCCTTGCCGGCCAAGAGAAGTGGAATGGTCTCACGTTGGATTGGCGTTGGCTCTTCGTAGCCAAGCCCGGTGAGAGCGCTCAGCAACTCCGGGCGAAGACCGAGATCGGCGAAGCCGGTTGCGTTGTCACTGTCGTTCACGCACGCAGGCTATTGCACGAGGCAACCAATCCAATGTGACGCTGTCCCGGTCGCGACGCGAGCGCCGATCTCGTCACCCTGACCCGGAACTACCTCCGCCGCCTCCCCCGCCGACGCCACCGCCCGACGAGCCACCGGATCCTGAGCTCGACGGAGCCGTATGACTCGAGCTGAACGAGCGTCCCATGCTGTGTACGAGCAGGGGGTTGGAAACGTACATTGCAGACGGAGGCACGTTGCTGTTCTCCAACGCCTTGCCCCAAGCGTCGGCGGCGCCGAGCGCCACGGCCCACGCGCTGTACTCGCGCAGGAGACCCTGCGACCATGCCCACTCGACATGGCGGCCCTCGCTTGCGACAAGGAACCGTCGAAACGATTCGGTCAGAATTGCAAGCGAAGAGCCCGCCGCGCTTCGCGACGCCAACATCGACGCGTACATCCAGAACGCTGCCATCGACGGCACGACGAGGCCGAACAACAACGCCAGTGGAACCAGCCTGAAGAAGCCGAGCACCGCCGACGCGATCGAGCCGCCGATCACCACGACAGCAGCCACCACGATCAGTATCCCGGCGAGCACACCGGGTCCGCCTCCATTCGGTCCGGGCGGCCGCCGTCGCCACCAGCCTGCAGCCTTTACGGTCGCCGCTTGTTGATGCAGCACTCCCTTCCACGCGGCAGCGAACGACGGGTCGTAGGTTCCTAGTTTGAGTTCGGAGCGACCTTGGAAGAACTGCCCGATCACTGCCGCGTTCGTCGGGTCGAGGATATCCCACTTGGGGCCGACGCCCATGACGAGATCACCGTCGTCGTCGCGCAATGTGATCACCTCGCTCGCAGCGAGCGCCGAGAACCACGCTGCAACCGTGCTGTCGTCGATCTTCTCCGTCAACAGCACCGCCCCATGCCACGGATCGAGGCCTTTCGGCGGCACGAACTCGATCGTCGCCAGATCAGACATCTTCGAATCCGCGACGAGCATCGTCGACGGCGTGTCGATCGAGGGCGAGGCTGACATGACCGGTGACAGCCCCGCGACTCCAGGACTCTGTAAACCCCCGTAGGCGGCCTCGACCGCGCCACCGCTCGCGACCTCGTTGCGACCTCTGAGACGGGTCGTGAAGTAAACAGCCAGCGATCCGATCAGCCCGAGAGGCACCATCGCTAGCGCGAGCAAGGCGCGGCGGTCGACGGCCTTGTTCGGAAGCGCCGGCAGCGGTGGGTCGACCGGTGTTGTGTAACCGGTGATTCTGCCGACCACGCTCACACCGTCGCCGTCGGCAAGCGGTTCGAACACGACGCGGTAGTCACCGCCGACGGCCTCCAGCGCGCAACCACCGACGTTCGCTCTCTTGCCAACGCTGCACTCTGTGTCGGCGAGTTCGAATCCGGTGATCACGACCTCAAATCGCCCTGTCTCGAATTCTTCGCCAGCCGCAATGATGTCGAGATCGAGTCGACCAGTCGACAATTCACCCTCGGGGAGCGTGTACGACAGGATGTAACGGTGTTGGCCGGTGTATTCCACGTCGGCGTCACCCAGGCGGATCCGAGTCTCGCCAAAGTTTTCCGATGACAATCCGATGTCAGCATTGGCGTCTGGCGATTCCGCTTCGATGTCGGTGGGCACGCCGAAGTCGTTCGGGATGATCCGTTCGTAGCCGTGCCTACTCGCGTTACCGAAGTCCTGATCCACCACCTCGCGGATCCGGATCCCCTCCCCGCCCGCCGGCGAGACGGTGATCTGCTTCGCATCGAACCGTTCCGGGCGACCGCCGATGATGCCCAGCAGGGCGAGAACAACGCACGCACCGATCGCCATCAATACGACAACGTGTCGCCACCATCCGAATCGTCCGAGCATCACGACATTCTGCCCGACGGAACTGATTGCTCAGGTGATTGGCTCCGCAAGTAACACCGGGATCTCACGTTGGGTCTTTGCCTGATAGTTGGCGTAGTCGGGAAATGCGGCGACACATCGCTGCCACCACTGTGCCTTCTCGTCACCAGTGATTTCTCGTACGACCATGTCCTGCTTGACCGGACCATCTTGAAGTTCGATCACCGGATCACCGAGCAGGTTTGCGTACCAAACCGGGTTCTCCGGAGCGCCGCCCATTGATGCAACTGCCGCATATGAGCCTTCGTGCTCGACCCGCATCAGCGGAATCTTGCGCAGTTTGCCCGACTTCTGACCGCGCATCGTCAGGATGACAACGGGCATTCCACGCATCTCGGTTCCCTCCGTGCCGCCGGACGATTCGTACAGGTCCACCTGGTCACGGACCCATTTCGCTGGGCTTGGTTCGTAGTCTCCAATGAGTGGCATTGGTTCAATGTACCGGTGATGCTCCAGAGCGGAATCGCTGCGATTGCTAGAGCGCGGCCAGTTCTCTTGCTGTCGTCACCAACGAAACCATTGCCTGCCGCACCTGGTTGCCGTCCGTGCAGGGTTCAGGGAACCCGAGCCTCACAGCGTGTCGACCGGTTGGTGTGACCCCGATCATTTCGAAGCCGTACCGATCAACGGCCGACATTGTCGCCGATGTTGTGGTCGGGAAGCCAGCGAGGTGACGGCAGAAGAGAACCTGTGCTTCGGCATGGTCCGCGTTCATGTGCTCGATGATGCCGCTCGCTGCATCGGCAAGCGGATCCGGCTCTGCAGCCGCGTAGTCGACCGCCTCGACCCAACTCATCCGCCCGTATCCCCCGACATACCGAATACTGCGAACAGTCAGCCGGTAGAAGGCGAAGTCACCGAATTCGATGTAGTACGCCGCCGACGGATTTGCGGCGAGGTACGCATCGCGGACGGACTCGCGCTGATCCTCTTCGACGGCAATCATCTCGCCCATCAGAGTCGCCCGACCACTCGCCAACGGATCGGCACCTTCAGGTACGGGTTCAGTCACCAACAGACTGGCCCGCGGGTCACGGATTGCGTTCTGGGTGTGTTCGGCCATCAGGCTGACGAAGAACAGCGGGTTACCGTCCGGGTCGAGCGCATAGCTGGCGACTGACCCATACGGATAGCCCTGCGGATCTGCTGCGATGGTGGACAACGCTCCCCTGCTCGCTGACGCGACCAGCGTGCGACAACGCTCTGCGTGCGACGGTTCGGGTGCCGGGACAAGCGACCCCGGCTGCGTAGCACCGTCATCACCTACGGGAACCTGATGCATCATTGGACGTTCAACCATTCAGCCACCCTAACGACATCGACCCTGTGGAGGGTTTCGTGATCGGGCAGAGCGAGTACGAAACCCTCGACATCGACCGTGCCGAGGGTTTGCTGCTCGGGCAGCGCGAGCACGAAACCCTCGACATCGGGCATGCCGGTAGGTTGACGAGATGGACGCATTGGACCGCCCGTTGGACAGCCTCGGCTTCGACAACCGGTTCACCTCGAGCCTGCCTGCGGATTCCGACCAGTCCAACCGTCGACGCCAGGTGCACGGTGCGGCATTCAGCAGAGTGGAGCCAACCGCCGTCACCGCTGCAGTCACTCTTGCGACCAGTTCCTCGGTGGCGAAGCTGCTGGGTTTGCCCCAAGCCGTTCTCGAGTCGACTGATTTCGCCGATGTCTTCGGCGGTAACCGGATTCCTGTCGGCGCGGACCCCTTCGCTGCCTGCTACGGCGGCCACCAGTTCGGCAACTGGGCTGGTCAGCTCGGCGACGGCCGTGCGATTGCATTGGGCGAAGTCGTCGATCGCAATGGCAACCATCAGACGTTGCAACTCAAAGGGGCTGGACCGACTCCATACTCTCGCACCGCAGACGGACGAGCCGTGCTGCGCAGTTCGATTCGCGAGTTCCTGTGTAGCGAGGCGATGTTCCATCTCGGTGTACCGACAACCCGGGCGTTGTCATTGGTATCCACCGGCGACCGAGTGGTGCGCGACATGTTGTATGACGGCCATCCACAAGCCGAGCCCGGTGCCGTTGTCTGCCGAGTAGCGCCGTCATTCACTCGATTCGGAACCTTTCAATTGCCAGCGTCGCGCGACGATGTCACGTTGCTCAAAGGTTTGGTCGACTTCACGATTGAGACCGACTTCCCCCAGATCGATGAAGAAAGGTTCGCGACCACGGGCGAACGGCTTGGTCGATGGTTGACGGAAGTCTGCAGACGATCGGCCGAACTGGTCGTGCATTGGATGCGGGTCGGATTCGTTCACGGCGTGCTCAATACCGACAACATGTCGATCCTCGGGCTCACGATCGATTATGGACCGTACGGGTGGTTGGAGACTTTCGACCCGGACTGGACGCCGAACACAACCGACGCAGCCAACCGTCGCTACCGGTTCGGAACCCAACCCGAAGTCGTGCACTGGAACCTGGTTCAACTTGCCAAGGCCCTGCTCCCGTTGATCGACGACGTCGCGCCGCTCCAGGCGGCGCTCGACACGTACCGCACCGCATACGACCAAGGGTTTGCCGAGATGATGGCCGAACGGCTTGGCTTCGGCGCCTATCGGAGCGACGACGACGAACTGTTTACGGAACTGTTCGACGTGCTTCAGCGGACAGAGACCGACTACGTGATCTTCTTCCGCGATCTCGCCGACGTTCGGGTCTGCCAACCCGATGTTGTGTCTGACGACGAGTTACTCGCACCATTGAGCGACGCGTGGTACCGGCCGGCTGATCTCGAAGCGGACAACGGCGAGGTTCGTAGCGCGATCGTCGGATGGCTGCGCGCCTGGTCGGCGCGAGTTCGTGACGGCGGTCTTGACAACGAAGAACGTCGACGACGGATGGACATGGTCAATCCTCGCTACGTGCTGCGCAACTACCTGGCGCAGGAAGCCATCGATGCTGCCGAGGCGGGCGACCTCGGTTTGCTCGTCGAACTGCAGCGGGTCCTTCAGCGGCCCTACGTCGACCAGCCGGGCCGCGACAGGTTTGCGGCCAAAAGGCCTGAATGGGCCCGCCATCGCGTTGGATGCTCGATGCTGTCGTGCAGTTCATGATCAAGCCCTGACCATCTGTGCCGATAGATGCTCTATCGAATCGCACCAGAAGATCGGCTGACCCATGGCCGACGCAGCCGACATCGCCCACCTGCTTCGGCGAACTGAGTTCGTCGCGCGCCCTCCGCGAGTTGCCGAGCTCGTAGCGCTGACCATCGCAGAAGCTGTCGACAACATCCTCGACTTCGCGCCAAACGCGAACCCCCAGATTCCCGCCGAACTCGTCAACCACGACAACAACAACGGCTACGGCCAGCGGGTGGCGGCCTATAACTGGTGGCTCGATTCGATGGTTTCGCGTCCCCGGCCGTTCCAGGAAAAGATGACGCTGTTCTGGCACGGCCACTTTGTCAGCGAGTGGAAGACGGTCAACCGGACCGATCACATGACGCGCCAAAATCAGCTCTACCGGACCCAGGCGCTCGGCAACTTGATCACGCTCACCCAGCAGATGTCAGTCGAACCCGCGATGCTGCTGTACCTGTCGAATGCCTTCAACGTGAAGTCTGCGCCCAACCAGAACTTCGCCCGCGAACTGATGGAACTGTTCACACTCGGAGTCGGAAACTACACCGAGGACGACGTTGTAGCCGTTTCGCGGGCATGGACCGGACACAACTACGACCAGCCGACGAGGGCCTACGAATTCAGGTCGTCGAAACATGACACGGACCCCAAGACGATCTTCGGAACCACGAAGAACTGGGATGGGCCCGATGTCGTCAACGAGATTTTGCGCGACAACCCCACAAAGCGCTTGGTCGCCGCCCGATTGATCGCCAAGAAGATCTGGGAGTACCTGGCCTACCCACGCCCCGCCGAAGCCATCGTGAGTGAATTGGCAGCGGTCTTCGTCGCTGCCAACATGGAAATCAAGCCACTGGTCACGGCCGTGCTCAACCGGCCGGAGTTCTACTCCACCGAGGCCAAGCAGGGTCTCGTCAGGACCCCAACCGAATGGGCTGTCGCGCTGCTCTATCACTCGGGCAGAACTGCAAAGAGCGTGGGGTTGTTCGACTTGGCGGAACGAATGGGCCAGATGGTCTTTGATCCGCCGAACGTGTCGGGCTGGCGGAACAACGGATACTGGATGACCACGAGTGCGTTGAGCGGTCGGGCAGCAGTTGCCAAAAAGGTTGCTTCGCTGATGCGCGAGAACGGTGGCTTCGACAACCTGTACGCACTGTCGACTGGCGAGTCGGTGGACTTCGTTGCCAACCACTTCTGCATTGCTCCGCTGGCGCCGACGAGTCGACAGTCGCTGATGGCTGCCTTTGGGGCCGAGCGAGCTGCAGCCAACGGCAGCAACTCTCGCGCCGTGTCCAACTTGCTCATCATGGTGATGCTCTGCGGCGAAATGAACGTCGGATGAGTGACGCGATCGCGCCAGAGGAGGCTCTTGATGCTCGATCCTGACATCTCGACCAACGATGCCCGACGTCTGCTGTCGATGCCGAATGACCGCGCCGGTGGCGAACTCGACCTAGTCGGTCCTCGCGGCTGGACGAGGCGAACCTTCCTGCAGGCACTCGGGGCTGGCGTCTTCGGCGGCAGTTCGATGGGCGCGATCGCGGCCGACTTCTTCGGCGGAAGCATTCCCACAGCCTGGGCAGGCACTCCAATCGGACCCAACGACGGCATTCTCATCGTGGTGACGATGTACGGCGGCAATGACGGGCTCAATACGCTCGTCCCGTACGGCGACGGCAACTACTACTCGTTGCGGGCGAATATCGCGACTCCCGCTGCGCAGGTTCTGCCAATCAATACAGCGGTCGGGTTTG
>JANOQU010000052.1:0-2632 GCA_031422355.1 Actinomycetes bacterium | reverse complement strand
CCCATGTTCTTGATGACCTGCAATTCGTAAGCCAACCGCTCGACGGCCGTAGACGGGATCTCCTGGCCCCACCGCTGCCTGGCACCCTCCCACGTGAGATGGTCGAGGTAGCCGGCGTCGTCGGCGAAACCTTCGGCGATCGGGAAGTCGGGGAGCTGCGGCTTGCCGAACTCGATGTTGACGTCGGCCCGCTCGGCGATCCACAGCGTGTTGTCGCAAGCCTCGGGAAGGTCGCGAAACAGGTAACGCATCTCGGCAGACGTCTTCAGGTAGTGCTCTTGACCCTCGAACTTGAACCGCTTTGGATCGCTCAGCATCGCACCGGTCTGCACGCAGAGCAAAGCATCGTGGGCTTCGTGGTCGTGACGATGGGTGTAGTGACTGTCATTCGTCGCAATCAGCGGGGCACCGATCTTGTTTGCGATCTCGATCAGCTTCGGATTCGTCTCGAGTTGCGCCGCCAGGCCGTGATCCTGCAGTTCCACGAACAGGTTGTCGCGACCGAAGATGTCCTGCAACCTGGCTGCCTTTTCGAGCGCCCCCTTCTCGTCGCCGTTGAGCAGAGACTGCAAGACGTGTCCGCCGAGGCACGACGTGGTCGCGATCAGTCCCTTGCTGTGGCGTTCCAGCAACTCCCAGTCCATCCGAGGCTTGTAGTAGTAGCCCTCCATAAACGCCAGGCTGCTGAGCTGGATCAGGTTGCGGTAGCCCTCGTTGGTCTCGGCGAGCAGCGTGAGGTGGTAGTAGAGCTTCTTGCCGCCCTCGATGTCGCCGCCAGAATCATCGACTCGACCGCGCCGAGTCGGGCGTTCGAGCCGCGTGTCCCAGGCCATATAGGCCTCAGTGCCGATGACGGGCTTGATCCCCTTGCTGATGCACTCCTTGTAGAAGTCGAGGACGCCATACATGTTGCCGTGATCGGTCATACCGAGCGCCGGCATGCCGTCAGCTGCGGCTTTGGCCACCAACTCGTCCAGCCGCGCCGCACCGTCGAGCATCGAAAACTCGGTGTGAACGTGCAGATGCGTAAACGAATCCCCCAACAGGCTGCCTTCCTATGACGAGTGCTCCGGCGTTTGCCAACCGCGAACTACACGATTGTGATTCGTCGACTGTAGCAGCGGACTACAGATAGGTACCCGGCCGGTCCGCGGCATTCGCGGTCGGCTGCTGGCCGCCCTGTCCAGGCTGGCCGCCGGGCTGTTGGAGCAGCCGTGGATCGACCGCTTGATCCGGGCCAGCGGCAATTCCGCGCATCTGCTCGAATTGCTGGCGGGCCGCCAATTGCTGGGCGAACAATGTTGCCTGGATGCCATGAAAGAGGCCTTCGAGCCAGCCGACGAGTTGAGCATGCGCAACCCGGATCTCTCCGCTGCTCGGGGCAATTCCATCTTTGAACGGCAACGTGAGCATGTGCAGTTCGTGCTGCAGATCCGGCGACAGTGCGACGCTCAGTTCAGCGATCGAGCGCTCGTAAATCTCGGCCAGGCGCTCTCGACTCTGTTCGTCGAGATCGGCACCCTTGACCTCCTCCAGGAGTTGCTTGACCATCGAGCCAATTCTCATCACCTTTGCGGGAGCGGTGACGGTCTCGGTGACATCGTCGTCGCTCGCAGGGTCCGTCGACGTGACGATCTCACCATGCTCGATCACGTCAGTTGCGTCAGATGTGTCAGCAGCGTTCGGGCTCGGCATCGGCGTTGGTTGATCGGTCATCTCTGCTCCTCGTGCGGTCGTTCAGGGGAATTCATATCGGTCGATCGTTCGCAGCTCGAATGCTCAAGCTCGGCCTCTCGCAGCAAGCAAGGGTACGAGCATTTCAGCGCTCGTCAGGCTTCCGTGACGACAGACCAATTCATACGGTCCGGAGTCGGCCCGATCGTAGAAGCTGACTGGTTCGCGAGCCACGAGAGCGACATCACCGAGACGGCTCGCGACCGGCAATGACATCGCTGGCCCGAACCAACCTTCGTCAATGGTCTGAGCACGGCTCACAACCCACGCCTGCGCACCGTGGGCCTCTGTTGCGAGCGCCAAGAGGTCTGCCTGTGCACCAGGGCGGGCATGCAGCCAACGGAATCGTCCCTCGCCGGACTGCACCCTGACCATCGCTAACAAATCTGGCGACGGATAGACGATGTTTGCGCCGATCTGCACCTGGCCATGGTCTGCGGTGACCAGGAGGGCCGCTTCGGCGGGCATCTGATCGAGCACGTCACTAACCAGACGATCCACGGTGCGCAGTTCCGCGTCGTAGTAGTCGCCGAAGCCGCGCTCGTGTGCCGTCTTGTCGATGCCGTCGTAGTAGGCGTAGACGAAGCGCTGCCCCGCCCTCAATTGACGGCCAATTTCAACCGCGATCGCCGAAGCAGACCGCCATCCGGTCGGTCGACTCCCGCGCAGATGCGCTTCAGTGAACGCCGAAGTCTCCAACTCGGCACGGCTGATCACTGGCGGTGCCTCGCCCAGAAATGGCGCATACGGCTGGAGATCCGTTGGCGGATGGGACCGACGCAAATCATTGCGATCGCCCCGCCAGCGCAAAACATTCAGAATCTCTCCACCGACATCGAATCGGTAGCCGACCAGACCGTGCTCCGCTGGGGTCAAGCCAGTCGTGATCGAGGTCAGG
>JANOQU010000051.1:0-8551 GCA_031422355.1 Actinomycetes bacterium | reverse complement strand
GGTCCGGCGATGCGGTCCCGACGGCGGCAGCTGACTCGAGGTCCACATTGCTGACGGCGACAGAGTCGGCGATCTTCATCCCCGTTGGCAACGCCACTGCTGATGGGACCGCTGCCGCTGCTGGGAGCGTTGGCCGGATTGCGGTCGCGTCGAACGCGGTTGGCACGTCGTCGTGGTCGGTACTCAAAGCCACGGTGTCGAGTTGGTCGATCTCGGCGTTCGAGACGCTCGGCGAGCCCCTGTCGGGCTGAACGTCGGGCTGAACGTCGGGCTGCACGTCGGGCGGCGATTCTGGATGTGCTTCTGGTTCGGTCGGCGCGGACACGGCTGCGGCATGGGTCGGGTCAGGTGCGAGTTCGGCGTCTGTCGGCGGCGGGGGTGGCGGGGGTGGCGGGACCAACGGAATTTCGTTGGTGGGCGTGTCGTGCACCGTGAGCGGACCGCCTCCGGTTTCGATGGCCTGGCTGTTCGGCGGCGACGACGGTGGCAGCGTCGGGATTGAGCCTGCGTCTCGATTGGTGACAGCCGATGCATCGATGAATTCGCTCGGGTCGAGAGCGCCGTCATCGCTCGCCGCATCATGCGGACCGTCGTTGTCATCTCCCCATCCGGCTGGCTCTTCGGTGCCTTCCGCCCAAGCCGGGTCGAACTGCATCTCGTCGGTCGGGTCCGGCGGGTCGGCACCTTCCAACACGTCGACGACGACGACGGTCACGTTGTCTCGCCCGCCGTGACGATTGGCGATCGCGACGAGTTGAACGGATAGTTCCTGGGGGTCATCGATGGAGGCCACGAGGTCGAGGATCTCGCTATCGGGAACTTCGTCGACCAAGCCGTCACTGGCGAGGACGTAGCGGTCTCCACGCACGATCGGAAAGGTCCACATATCAGCCCGCACGACGGGCTCGATGCCGAGAGCGCGAGTGACGATGTTGCGTCGCGGGTGGGTCCGGGCCTCCTCGATGCTGATGTGTCCAGCGGCAACCAACTCCTGGACGTAACTGTGGTCGACCGTGACCCGCTGCAACCGGCCCGCACGGAACCGGTAGGTGCGCGAGTCGCCGACGTTCAGCAGGACCAGTCGCTCCTCGTCGCTGTCTGCCTCGGTCAGCACTGCGAGCGCGGTGAGGGTCGTGCCCATTCCGGTCTGCGCCGGGTTGGCCTTGGCAGCGCCGTATATCGCGGCGTTGGCTTCTCCGACTGCTGCGGCGGCAGCGTCTTCGCTCGTTGCTCCACGGCCGAGGCGGTCGCGCACGATGCTGGCGGCCAGTGCACTCGCGACTTCGCCGGCTTGATGGCCACCCATTCCGTCGGCGACGGCGAACACCATTGGCTCGGTGACGAATGTGTCTTCGTTCTCGGTCCGAACTCGCCCTGGATCTGTGGTGGCGCCCCAGCGCAACTGGGCCATCAGTTGGCTTCCAGAACGGTGCTACCAATTTGGATGCGATCACCGTGGCGCAGGGCAGCGGCGGCGGTCAGTCGGTTTCCGTTCACGTAGGTGCCGTTCGTGCTGCCGAGGTCCTCGATGATGATGTTGCCCTGATCGTTGAACACCCGGGCATGCACCTGGGAGACGTACGTATCATCTGGCACGCTGACGGTACAACCAGCGGCGCGCCCGAAGGTGATTTCGTTGTTCACCCCGAGAGCGGTGCCCTTGCTCGCCTTGGGCTCTAACACGATCAGTCGCGAGACCTGGCCGGGTTGGCCACGAGGCGCGACGTGAGCCTGACCAGGCTGGGACTTTCTCGCCTTGGACTTCTCGGCGCGGGACTTCAATTCTTTGCCTGGGATCGGGATCGGACCCGTGCCGTTCGCTGTACGGGCCTGTAACGGGTTGTGTTTCGGACCGCGAACCTCGCTCCATACGGCCCACAGAACGCGGGCAAAGAAGAGGTAGAGCAGCGCCAACAAGGCGTACTTGAGGATGTTGAGCAGCGAATCCGTCATACGCTGGGCTGCCGACCCGGCAGTTAGCTGGCCTCGAAGCGGATGTGGGTGCCGCCGAAACTGATGATGTCTCCGTCGTTCAGCGTGTGCTCACCCTCGATACGGATTCCATTGACCTTGGTGCCATTCGTACTGCCGAGATCGGCGATTGCGAACGACGTGCCATGGGCACGGAACTCTGCGTGACGGCGACTGACATTGGCGTCGTTGAGCGCAATGCTGGAGTCTGCCAGCCGACCAACGGTGAGGATGCCGCTGTCGAGGGGCATCCGGTCGCCGGAGGGCATGACCAATGTGCCGACGCCGCGACCCCCGCCGGATTCGCGCATCGCCGAGGCAATACTGAACCGGCCTGGTTTGGATGCCTCATCGACCAGCAGGCTGACCGATACCGGCCCCATGAAGTGGTAGCCCTCTTCGCGGGCGTGCTCGCGGGCTGCTTCGCCTAATTCGGTGACGAGCGCTTCCTCGATCTCGGCGAATGCCGTGTGATCGCGAGGGCTGATGTGGAACTCGAACTGGTTCGGCACGATCCGCCGACCCTTGACGTCCACGGAGCGATGGTCATCCATCTCGCGCACCAACCGGCGCCCGAGTTCGATCGGTCTGATGCTGCCTTTACTTGAACGCGAAAACACACCCTCGACCATACGCTCTACACCATGCTCAAACGATTGCAAGCCCATTGCGAACGAAAGAGTACTGGTCCCTTCGCCCTTTCGGGTACCACGTCGCGCTGATGCTCGGTCTGCCCGCCAACCCCGAATGCGGGTTGGGCACGGCCTGCGAAGTTGCTACGGTGAACACTTCCACTCGGGCGAGTGGCGGAATGGCAGACGCGCTGGCTTCAGGTGCCAGTATTCGAAAGGATGTGCGGGTTCAAGTCCCGCCTCGCCCACGGTGAAGCCCCTGCCGAGCAGGGGCTTTTCTTTGCCCCCAACTCTGGTGGGAAACACGCCCATGATCCCGCGAACCACCGTGATACGGGGGAAATCGGGAACATGGGCGCCATTTCCACCGCTGCAGAGCCGCACGTCGCTACAGGATCTGGGACAGGAACTTTCGGGTCCGGGCTTCGCGGGCGCCGGTGAAGAAGTAGTCGGGGGTGCCGACTTCCACGATCTGGCCGTCGGCCATGAAGACCACCCGGTCGGCGACTTCCCGGGCGAAGCCCATTTCGTGGGTGACCACGATCATCGTCATCCCCGAGCCAGCCAATTCGCGCATCGCCTCCAGCACCTCCTTGACCATCTCCGGGTCGAGGGCAGATGTTGGTTCGTCGAACAGCATCACGTCGGGCTCCATCGCCAGCGCCCGTGCGATCGCGACCCGCTGCTGCTGGCCGCCGGAGAGTTGGCCGGGGTACTTCTTGGCCTGGGATTCGATCTGGACCCTGACGAGTTGCTTCATCGCCATCTCTTCGGCCGGCTTCTTGGCAATCCGGCGCACGTTGCGCAGGCCGAGGGTGATGTTGTCCAGCACAGTCAGATGAGGGAACAGGTTGAACTGTTGGAAGACCATCCCGACCTGCTTGCGGATCGCGCTGACGGATCGTGGATCACGGGTCAATTCGGTCCCGCCGACCAGGATTCGTCCCTTGTCGTGAGTCTCGAGTCGATTGATGCAGCGGATGAGCGTGGACTTCCCAGAGCCCGACGGCCCGATGACGACCACGACTTCTTGGTTGCCAACGGTGATCGAAATGTCCTTCAGCGCTTGGAATGAGCCGAACCATTTGTCGACGTGCTCCATCACGATCTTGGGCTCGCCCGTGCCACCGGCCACGGCCGCCCCGGCGATCAGATCCGTTGTTTCGGATGTCATCTGACTCCAACCCCCATCCTCGTCTCCAACCTGCGGCTGGCTTTCGACATCGAGTAACAACAGACCCAGAACAGCAATCCAACGAACGTCAACAACTCCGGTAAGTAGCCCTGATTGCGGAACTCGTCGTAGGACGTGATCGTCTCGGCCACGCCGATCAGTTCTCGTAGGCCGATGATGCCCAGCAACGTCGTGTCCTTGAACAGGCTGATGAACTGCCCGACCAAGCCCGGAAGCACGGACCGCAGCGCCTGCGGAAGCACAACCCGTCGCAACGTCGTGAACTGCCCGAGAGCCAGGGACTGGCATGCTTCGAGTTGGCCCTTCGGAACGGCCTGCAAGCCGCCCCTGACGATCTCAGCGAGGTACGCCGCGGAGAACAGCACGATCATGATGATCGAGCGCATGATCCGTCCTGGTGGTTCCGTGCCGACCGGCAGGAAGAAGCGCAGCGCGAGGTCACCGGCGAACAGCAGGGTGATCAGCGGTACGCCACGAATCAATTCGATGTAGAGCACCGACAACCAGTGAACGACCGGCAGTTTCGATCGCCGGCCGAGCGCAAGCAGCAGGCCGAGAGGAAACGAGATCACGATGCCGAATGAGGCGACATACAGGGCCAGCAACAGTCCACCCCAGTTGTCGGGAGCGCCCAGTTCGCGGCCGGTCAGTGCGAACGCTGCCACGACCACCCCCAGCCAGTAGACAATCCAGATTCGACGGGTGCGTTCTGGTGGAATCCTGGTGCCGATCACCGTTGCGATCGCAAGGATGACAACGACCACCGCGGCCAGCAGTTTCGGTGTCGCCGTCTCGGTCAGCGAAGCCAGCAAAGCACCGACCATGACCACTGGTAGCCATGGCCGGGCCGCCTCGTACCAGGTGGAACCGCGTCGGCGTAGCGCGACACCGGTGGCCAGCCCTCCGACGGCCGCGAGCAACCCAACAGCGATCCAGGGCTTTGTCAGCGATGCCGTATCGCGGGGGTAGTTGAGCCCGATCATCATCGATGTCAGCCCACTTCGCACGACTTCCCACCGACCCGAGATGAAGACGTACTTCAACAGCCGGGCCATTGCGTACAGGAGTCCGGCACCCAAAACAATGGTGAAGATCCCGTTGATCTTCGAGCCGAAGAGGTTGGCTTTCAGCCAGCCACGAGGGTTGTCGCGGAATCGTCCGTACGGCTTCGGCGGTGCCTCGACGATAGGCATATCGCCGATGCCGGTGATCATCTCGGTCATCGCGACTCCAGCCGAAGTTGGCGGTTGATGATGTTTGCCACGAGCGAAATGCTGAGGCTGAACGAGAGGTACAGCAGCATCAAGATGCTGTAGGCCTGCGGTGCCGGGGCGGCGTTGTTGGCAGCCGTCTGGGTGACCCGGGTGATTTCGTAATAGCCAATCGCGACGGCCAGGCTGCTGTTCTTGGTGATGTTCAAGAACTGGTTCGCCAGCGGCGGAATCATGATTCGGAACGCCTGGGGCAGCACGACCAACCGAATCCGCTGAAAGGCCGTCAAGTTGAGCGCGAAGCTGGCCTCGGTCTGGCCGTGGTGGACAGCTTGGATGCCGCCGCGAACGATCTCTGCGATATGACTTGCCGTATACAGGCTGAGCGCAATGAGCAGTGCGGCGTAACTGGGATTGACGGCGATTCCGCCGACCACGACCCGACCGTCACGCTCTGGCGTCGTCACGCCGACCGGTGCACTGAGTGCGATGTAGCCGATCAGGCCGATCACCACGATGACGCCGAGACCCCAGAGCAGTCGGTGATGCGGCTGGCCGGTGGTATCGAAGCGTTTTGTTCGCCAGGCCGCGACGACTGCTGCAACGACGAGGCCGAGACCGAGAACGATCATGAATGTGCCGGAGTTGGCGTAGCCGTCGAGCCATGGCACGTAGATGCCACGGTTGGAGAACACGGTGGTCCCGAACCATTCGAACGCCTCGGTGATCGGAGGGAGCGACTGCTGGATGATCACGAAGAACGAGGCGAACACCAAGAGGTAGACGGGGATGTTGCGGATGGTCTCGACATAGAGGGTGGCAGCCGTGCGCACGAGAAAGTTGGTCGAGAGGCGGGCAACGCCGATGATGACACCCAGCACCAACGACACGAGGATGCCAACGCTCGCAACCCGGACGGTGTTGCCGTAGCCGACCTTGAGGGCGTCCCAAATGGACTGGGTCGGGCGGAACGACGAGAAAGGAATATCAGAGCCGTACGGCTGATCGAGATAGCCGTAGCCGGTCGGCAGGCCGGTGTTCTTGAGATTGGTCGTCAAATTCGACAGCAAATACAACAGCACCCCGATCACCGAGGCCAGCAGTGCCGCCTGGACGATGATCCGCACGAGAAGTGCGTTTCGCCAGATCGGGACTGCCGGCAACGGTGTCCGGGGTGCTGTGACGTTCATCAGTCGTGTGACGTGATATTGGTCAGTGGAACGTTCTGATCTCGATCAGCGGTACGGCGGGGCATACAGCAGGCCCGGTACGTCTGCGTTCCAGAGATTGTTGAGACCACGCTCCAGGCCAAGCGGAGTGATGTTGCGGTCGTAGATCTCGGCGTAGTTACCAACGGCAGAAATCACGCTCACCACGAAGTCGGGCGGCAACTGCAGACCAGAGGCAAACTCAGCGTCACCGGTGCTGGCACCGATGAAGCGGATGATCTCCGGGCTGTCCGCGAACTCGGTCGCGGCGTTGGCAACGTTCTCAGACGTGATGCCGAATTCTTCGGCCTGCACGATTGCGAACGACACCCAGTTGACCACGTCGAACCACTTGTCGTCGCCTTCACGGACCGCGGGTCCGAGGGGCTCCTTGGACAATGTGACGTCGAGAATCCGAACGGCATCCGGGCCATCGGGGTACGTGGCGCGGAACGAAGCCAGACCCGACTTGTCGGTGGTGTAAGCGTCGCAGGCGTCTTCGCCGAACGAGGCCGATACGGCCTCTTCGTCGGTCAGCAGCAGTGGCTCGTAGGCAATGCCCGCCGCTGCGAATTGCGAAGCCAGGTTGAGTTCGGTGGTCGTGCCGCTCTGGACGCAGATGACGGTGTTCTGCAGGTCGTCGATGGTCTGGAACTCACTGTCGGATTTCACCAACAGGCCCTGGCCGTCATAGAACGTCGTGCTGGTCCATTGCAGGCCCAGCCCGCCGTCACGGCTTGCGGTCCACGTACCGTTTCGGATCAGTACGTCGATCTCTCCCGACTGCAGCGCGGTGAAGCGGGTGTCAGCGGTGAGGTCGATATAGGTGACCGCTTCGGGATCGCCGAGTACGGCTGCGGCGATGGCCTTGCAGTAGTCGACGTCGAAACCGGAATACACACCGTCGGTGTTCAAGCTGAAGCCGGCCAACTGACCGTTGGTGCCGCAGTTGAGGGTGCCCCGAGCGACGACTTCGTCATAGGTCGAGCCGCCCTCGGTCGGTGCCGAGGAACCCGAGGTTGCTTCGACGACCTCTGGCGTCGAGGCCGTCTCGACGGCACTGCTGTCTGCGGCCGGCGCCTCTGTGGCGGCGCTGGGGCTGCTGTCCTTTTCGTCTGAAGAGCAAGCGCTGATGGTCATCATCGTGACGGCCCCAAGTGCAAGCATTCTTGTCCGCGTTTTCATAGTCCTCCCTAGAACGTGTTGACGCGGAACCCTAGTGCAGTTGTCAAGGCCTGTTTTTTCTGCGGCAAGTCCAACGCGTTACAGGCCTGTGCTCCTCGGCTGGGGAGCTCCGACGGCGGGATCGCGGGGATTGGTGGCACCTTCCGGCCCGGTCTCACGGTCGCGGAGATAGCGCAGCACAGCGTGCACCCGCCGATTCGTCGACGGCGAACCGCCGAGGTCCAGCTTGCGGAAGATTTTGGTGATATGAGCTTCGACTGTCTTTCCGCTGAGCAGCAAGGTGTCGGCGATCGCCCGATCGGTCGAGCCCTCCGCGATCAGCGCCAGGATGCGCAGTTCGCGAAACGACAGAATCTCGTGCACTGACGTCACCCGATCCGCTCGATCGACAAGACCTTGAACCATCGACGGGTCGACCACGGTCCCGCCGGCGCGAACTCTGACCAAGGCGTCGACGAGCTGATCGGCTTCCGTGACGCGGTCCTTGAGCAGATACCCGAGCCCGCGCTCGTCGCGATCCAGAATACGCAACGCCAGACCGACGTCGACGAACTGGCTGAGCAGCACGATGCCGAGATCCGGGTAGAGCCGACGCAGATGGGCCGCGGCGCGGACGCCCTCGTCGGTGTGCGTCGGCGGCATCCGGATATCGACGACCGCAACATCGGGTGTGGTGGCTTCGACCAATTCCAGCAGGCCTTTGACGTCACCCGCCTCGCCGACGACTTCGACATGTGCGTCGGTCAACAGCGCGGCAACACCGCGCCGCACAAGGACGGCGTCGTCGGCGACTACGACGCGCACGGCAGTTCGACGCGCAGTCGCACGCCGTCGTCGAACGATTCGCAGGCCACTGAGCCCGCGAGCCACATTGCTGTGTCCTCAATGAAGGCCAGCGCTCGAGGCGACGGCAAGTTGTCGAGCAGGGCGGTCATCACGGCGATCCGAGAACCACATGTCACGCGGAGCCGAACGATCGCGCCGGCGAGGGAATCGACGATGATCTCTTCGCCAATTGCGGCGAGTCCTTCGCCGACATGGCCAGCCGGTACGTCGACGATGCGAGCCTCGAAGTCGACGCCAGCCTGGTCGGCGAGCAGGCCGAAAAGAAAAGGGTCGCTGCTCGCAGCCGGATCGTCGATCGAGGAC
>JANOQU010000050.1:0-1834 GCA_031422355.1 Actinomycetes bacterium | reverse complement strand
GCACGCGTGTGCCGGGCGGGATACGTGTCGGCTTAGTGAGGTGCGGCACCTCGGCGATCGCTGCGTCGCGCAATCGGCCCGCAAGCGGCAGCCACGTGATGGCGTCACGATCGAGCACCCACGGGCCACTATCGGTGAACGCTCCCCAACGCTGGTCACTGCTGTGCTCTTCGACGGTCGGGTCAGCCACGTGTGCAGTCTTGCGGCACGATCGCAGATGCACACGCCGATGCCGCACTTTGATCTGAAAGGTGGCACGAAAGTCGCACCGCGAAGCGCGTTAGAAGCCGCTGCCTCCGTGGGCTTGGTCGCACAGTCGTTCCTCGCCGGTGTTGATCTGGCCTGCGCCGACACCTTCCAGTGCGGCGAACGGGCCACACTCGTGTGGCTGGATCCAGACGTGGATCATCGGCGACTCACCCATCTTCTTCAGCGGCGGCGCACATGTGCCGTCGGCGTTGGTGAGTCCGACGACTTTCGGGGCGACCGGATCGTCGGTGTAACAGAGATTGTTGTGGATGTGCCACTGGGTGAGCGCGCCACCGATATCGGGCACGTCGGTCAGGGCGACATCACGGGGCAGCATGAACATCGCCGAGAGCAACTTCTTCGAGCCATCGGGTTGTGGTTGATAAACGAGGCTCTCCGGGAAGTCAGGATTGAGGTAGACGTCGTCGTCGATCCAGCTCCATTGGATGTAGTGCTCGAAACCGGTGCGTCCGTCGCCGATCGATTGGAAGCCGGCGGCTTCGGCAACCGCCGGGTCACTCCACTGGGGAAGCCGGATCAGGGTGATCGCAACCAGATTCTCTGCGCGTGCCTGTTGCTCGGGTGTCACTCCCTCGACTCCGCCGAGGTCGATCGGCTTGGTCGGGTCGTAGGGCACCGGTGCGACGACCGCAGAGGTGTGAGGATGCTCCGTGGTGGGCGTGGTATCAGCCGAGGCCGATCCGTCGACGCCGGCCACCGCAGCGGCATCGATGGCAGCCGAATCGTCCGCAGTCGAATCACTCGCTGGTTGAGCGTCGGCGGGGTGGCCATGCGCAACCGACTCGTCGATCTCCGCGGCCGCCGGCGCAGCAACCACCACCGCGGCAGAAGTGGTCGCAGCAGTCGCGGCCGTGGCGCCATCGTGTCCGTGGGGGAGCGACTCGTCGACGACGACTCCGGCTGAGCTGGCTGAGCTCGCTGTGCCATGAGGGTGTGCGGCTTCGGTGTCACCGCCAGCGTGGGAGTGGTTGGCGCCGGCGAGCATCGCTGGAATAGTGATGGCAAGCGCCATCAGGGATGGAAAGGTGAGGCTCTGCGGGCGGATGGCGCGCCAACCAATGACGGCGGCGGAAAAGGCCGTACCTGCGGCGACGACGCCGAGCAGTGCGCATGCCGTATCCGCGAACTGAGCGGTCTCACGAACTTCGAGGCCCGTGACGAATGAAATACCGGAGAGGCGGGTCAGCAACCAGCCGCCGACGACGGCCAGGCTGCCGGCGGCGCCGACTACCGCCAGCCAACGGCTTGGGTGCAGGAGCGCCACCAGACCCCAACCGAGTTGGAACACCGCAACCGCGATGAAGATCCGGGCAAGCGACTGGTGCTCCGCATGGATGCCGATCGCGCCAGCGTGAATGGCGCCGGCACCGATTGATGCGACCGCAGCGATGGCGATTCCAGGAAGTCGCTGCGTGGTCGAATTTTCCCTGGTGTGTGTCGCTGCCAGCGATGGGATCGCGATCGCCATATGGTCCCCCTCGTATGCGGTCGGGTCGAGCCTACTTGGCCGCTACTTCCAGCCGTTGTCGCGACGGGCGCGCCATCGATCGCCCCAGAGAGCATC
>JANOQU010000049.1:0-3936 GCA_031422355.1 Actinomycetes bacterium | reverse complement strand
GGGGTTCACCGTCGACAACGTGGATCGCTGAGTCGAGGAGAAGCAAAAACCCGGCGCCCCCGGCATCGACGACTCCTGCTTCTTTGAGCACGGGCAGCATGTCAGGCGTCCTGGCCAGTGCATCGCGTCCAGCCGCGCGGGCGGCCCGCAACATCACTGCGAGCGACGCACCGCTTGCTGCCGAAGCCTGTGCTGCGTCAGCGGACTCACGGACGACGGTGAGAATGGTGCCCTCGATTGGTTTGAGCACGGCCTGATAGGCCGCTGTCGAGGCGTTCTTCAGTCCCTCGGCGACTTTGGATGCCGTACCCTGCGTCGTTTCCTTGGCATCTCTCATCGTGTTCGCGATACCGCGAAGGATTTGACTGAGGATGACGCCGCTGTTTCCTCGTGCGCCCATCAACGATCCGTGGCTGATGGCCGTGCACGTGGGACCAAGTTCGGCGTCGCTCAATTCCAATTCGGCGACCACGGCATCGAGTGTTCTGGCCATGTTGGTGCCTGTATCGCCATCGGGGACCGGGTACACGTTCAGGCGGTTGATCTCAGCCGCGTGCGCCTTCATGGTGTCGCGAAATGTGATGACTGTGTTGCGCAGGGCATCCGCCGAGAGCCGTTCGAGCGTGGGCACTCCAGCATCGTAGCGACCAGGTGTTCTCCTCGGCCGGGAACCGAGCCGCTGTTCGCTGGCCGTCAGCTCACGGTTGGAGTCCACCAAGCCGCTGATAGCCTTTATCGACTTTCTCGCCCAGGTCCTGACCCATGGGCGCAATTCTTCGAAAGAGTGAAGCTCTCATGGCAGCAGTATGTGAAGTATGTGGCAAGGGCCCGTCATGGGGCATGTCGGTCTCGCACTCGCACCGGCGGACCAAGCGTCGCTGGAATCCAAACATCCAGAAAGTGCGCGCACTCGTCGGCAAGACGCCGAAGCGGCTGAATGTCTGCACCGGCTGCATCAAGTCCGGCAAGGTCGTCAAGGTCAGCTGACGCCACGATGCAGGGCGTCATCAAATCGTACGATCCAGGCACCGGCGACGGCGTCGTTTTGTGCGACACCGATCTGAAGGACTATGACCTCGCAGCGAACGCGCTGGAAGGGTCCATCTTTCGCATGCTGCGTCAGGGTCAGCGGGTCGTCTTCGTCCTCGACGCAGACGGCCTGGCAACCGCGCTCAGTCTCGGCAGCGAGATCGACATGAAGACCCCCGGACACGATTGAACCCTCCTGCGAATCACTGATGATTTCAGTGACCCCGCACGGCTGGTTCGTTGACTGAATCGCCGCCCCGTTTGGCGAGATGCCTCGTCAAGCGTGAGACTGTCCACATGAGTGGCACGAGTGACAATCAACGGCTTCAGCAGTGGGTGAAGGACTGGGCGGAGGTCCTGCAGCCCGCCCACATCTCATGGTGTGACGGCTCAGCTGCCGAATACGAGGATCTTTGTCAGTCGCTTGTCGACAGCGGCACATTCACCAAACTCGACGAAGCCAAGCGTCCCAACAGTTACTGGGCGCACAGTGATCCGGGCGACGTCGCTCGCGTGGAGGATCGCACGTTCATCTGCTCAACCGATGCTGCCGACGCGGGTCCCAACAACAACTGGCGCGATCCGGTCGAGATGCGGGCCGAGATGATGCGGCTCTACACGGGCGCGATGATCGGTCGAACCATGTACGTGGTGCCGTTCAGCATGGGCCCACTCGGCTCGCCGATCGCCCACATCGGCGTGCAACTCAGTGATTCTCCCTACGTCGCCGCGAACATGCGGATCATGACCCGGATGGGCCAAGGAGCCCTCGACGTGCTGGGACCAAACGGCGATTGGGTTCCGTGCATTCACTCCGTCGGAGCCCCTCTGCAGGCAGGCGAGCCTGATTCGGCGTGGCCGTGCAACCCCGACAACAAGTACATCGTCCACTTTCCCGAGACCCGGGAGATCATGTCGTTCGGTTCCGGGTATGGCGGCAACGCCTTGCTCGGCAAGAAGTGTTTCGCGCTGCGGATCGCCTCGGTGATGGCACGTGACGACGGTTGGTTGGCCGAGCACATGCTGATCCTGAAGCTCACCAATCCCGCCGGCGAGCACAAGTACATCGCAGCAGCTTTCCCCTCGGCCTGCGGCAAGACCAACCTGGCAATGCTCGTCCCGACGATTCCGGGTTGGAAGGCTGAGACAATCGGCGACGACATCTGTTGGATGAAGTTCGGTGCGGACGGTCGCTTGTACGCGATCAATCCAGAAGCCGGCTTTTTCGGCGTCGCCCCTGGGACCGGTTACGACACCAACGCGAACGCGATGGAGACGCTGTGGGGGAACAGCATCTTCACGAATACCGCGCTGACGTCGGAGGGCGACGTCTGGTGGGAAGGGATGAGCGCCGACAAGCCGGCCCGCGCCATCGACTGGCGGGGCAACGACTGGAATCCCGAGATCGAAACACCAGCGGCACACCCGAACGCTCGATTTACCGCCCCGGCTTCGCAGTGCCCGTCGATTGCGGCCGAGTGGGAAGATCCTGCAGGGGTCCCGATCTCGGCGATTCTGTTCGGCGGCCGGCGACGGACCACCGTTCCACTCGTGACCCAGGCGTTCGATTGGGAACACGGCGTGTTCCTCGGCTCGATCATGGCGTCTGAGACAACCGCTGCTCAGGCCGGCGCCGTTGGAAACCTTCGATTCGACCCAATGGCGATGCTGCCGTTCTGTGGCTACAACATGGGCGACTACTTCGCTCACTGGCTCCGAGTCGGCGAGAACACCGACGCGACGAACCTACCGAAGATCTTCTTCGTCAACTGGTTCCGCCGCGACGAAGACGGTCGCTTCCTGTGGCCCGGCTATGGCGAGAACAGTCGGGTGCTCAAGTGGGTCTTCGAGCGAGTCACCGGAACCGCCGACGCAGTCGATACACCAATCGGCTACCTACCGACGGAAGGTGATCTGGATCTCAATGGTCTCGACGTCGATGCCAATGATCTGCGCGAACTTCTGTCGGTCGACGCAGCCGGTTGGAAGGCCGCGATACCCCAGATCCGGGCCCACTTCGATCAATTCGGTGATGCCCTGCCGGACGAACTGCTGATCGCTCTCGACACGCTCGAAGCCAACCTCGCCGCCGTGTAATTCGCATGCGATCGCATTGCGCGGTCGCTGATTTTTGGTGTATCAGGATTGCGCTACGTTGATCTTTGTTCCCGTTGTGAGTATCTCAGCGAAGGAGAAGATTTCATGAGGCGACCATCCAGCAGGCGTGCCATCGCAGCGACCATCGGTGGGTTACTCACCGTTGGATCGCTTGCGATCGCCCCAACTCCAGCACGTGCAGCGGCGACGCCAAGCGCGTTGGCCAATGCAATCGCAGGTACCGGTATCACGGTGACCGGTTCCTCATTCGTGACCCAGTCCAACCCGGCCGCAGTCGAGGTTCGAACCGATCCCGTCGCCGGCTTCCCGACGACGCCGGGTGGCAACTACGCAGTGATGAGCACCGGCGAGGCCGCAAGCCTGACGCTGCCAAACAGTTCGCCCAACCTGTCCAAGGGCTTCGGCGTTCCTGCGTACCGCTCAGCGCGAGACGTCACGACGCTCAAGATCGATTTCACGGTCGCGGCGGGATTCAATTGCCTCGCGTCGCTGAAGATCCGGTTCCTTTCCGAAGAGTTCCCCGAGTTCGTCGGCACATCGTTCAACGACGCCGTGCTCGTCGAACTGGACGCCAACGATTGGTCGATCAGCGGCAACGCTGTCGTCGCTCCGTCGAACATCGCGTTCTATGGTGCGCAACCAATCACCGTCAACACCACGGGGCCAGCAGCGGCCAGCCCGGCCAATTCGGTCGGCACCACATTCGATGCAGCGACCCCGATTCTTTCAGCCCGGTCGCCGATCACGCCTGGAGCACACTCGCTGTACGTCTCGGTGTTCGATCTCGGT
>JANOQU010000048.1:0-1894 GCA_031422355.1 Actinomycetes bacterium | reverse complement strand
AGTTGACGGGAAGATTCGGGACGATGACATGGTTTTGGGAGTCCAATGTGATCGGGATGCTGAGGTCGTCGCCGGGGTCGCCGGGGGTGATTGTCGCGACGCGATGCAGCGTGACCACGGGAGGCGCACCGGTGAGTGGCTCGCGGTCGAGTGGGTCAGGGGTGGACAGATCCAGCTCAGTGCTCTGGACCGTGATCTCGAGCGAGGCCAACTCGACCAACTTGGGCGAGTCGGTGAAGGCTTCCGTGGGATCCAGCACGAACGGCTCGACGGCAGACGTGGTCAAACCGGTGTCCTTGAACCGGTATCCGGTTGGAGCGGTGTACGCGAGGTCCCAGGTACCGGCCGCGGCGTTATCGAACGAGAAGACTCCCGTGGTGGTGTTCGATGCGGTGGAGACGACGCCCGCTGGCGAATTGGCGGAAACGGCCAGCGCCGGATTGGTGCCGGTCGGGAACGTCTGGACGGTGCCGACGATCGAGCCGGGCAATGGTTGCAACTGGACCTGAAGCTCCGAGGCATTCAGATCGACGACGCTGAGGTTCTGGACGACGACGACGGTGCGCTTCAACTCGTCGACAGTGATGGCCAGCTTGCCGGTCCGGTACTTGTCGTCGCCGGAGAAGACATACGTGGTCCTTCCGAAGACGTGCGACGCAATGCTCCACTGACCGCCGAGATTCTGGCCGACGGTTGGCGTTGTCGACACGATCGGTGTCGGCAGCCCGTTTCCGCCGGGGGGTGCGGCGGCGAAGCCAGTGATGACGGTGCCTTCGGTGATCACGTTGACGGTGTCGACTGGGATCGGCACATTGGGAGTTCGACCGGTGTCGAGCCAATACATCTCACCCTTGATGTCGTTCACAACCTTGCCGATTGCGATGTTGACGATTCGGTCGGTGTCGATCCCGGCCGAACTGACCTCGAGTGGGGTTCCGACTGCGATGTCAACGGTCTTGAAGGCGTTCGACGTGACGTTGAGCGAGCACTCGCCGAGAAGGTCCTGCTGATCGAGTTGGATCGGGGTGAAGGTGTACGTGTCGAGACCGGCCCCGCCGATTTCGTTCGTGAGTGTGGCGGTTGCCTCGCCAGCACTGTCGGTACAGGTCAGTTTCACTGCGGCGTCGGCGTCGAGCGGGTCGAAGCCAATGTCGGTCGGGTCATCGTCGATCAGCCGAGGTACATAGATCCGGCCGCTGAGTGTCGGGAGCGGATCAGCCTGGATGTCGTTGAGTCGAATCGTGCCCTCGTCCTTGGGGTCGACCGTGAATCGCATGATCGCCGCCGGGTCACCCGGGTCAAGGTTCTGATCCGCACTCACCCCGTATCCGAGCGGCGGAACCGTCACCTCGACCTCGTACTTGCCATCGGTCAGCGATGCCGGACTGGACTCCCAGAGAATGTTCTGGTCCCCATCCTTGACCCGATCAGCCTTGACGACGATTCGCTCGATCTCGACGCCATCACGAGTCCCATCGACTCGGAGTCGGTAGATCCGGATCTCGTAGTTCTTCAACTGCTCGACGGCGCCACCGGTCGCGACCGACAGCGAGTCGACGACGCGACCCGTGACCTGGCCGAGTTGCAACAGATTGAACTTGATCGGGATCTCGGTGAGTCCCATCGTGACCCGTTGCGACGTCGTGCGATAGCTGTTCCGAATGACCCGCACTGAGTATGTGCCGATCGGCACGTTGTCGAATGCAAAGCTGGATTCTGTGCCCGTCGTGTCGGTCGTTTGCCGAACGATGGTGCCATCGGAGATCTTCAAGACTTGTACCGTTGCTCCACCGATCGGCACCGTTGCCGAGTCGAAGACGGTGACGACCAGACGGCCCGTCTCAACGAGCGGCTGCTGGGTCTGGAACATCATCGCAACCGATCCAAACTCCTT
>JANOQU010000047.1:0-2113 GCA_031422355.1 Actinomycetes bacterium | reverse complement strand
AGAGCGTTGGCAGCCCCACCTGCCCCGCCTTTGTTGCCCCCACCACCACTGTCGCCCCCACCACCGTTACCACCACCGTCGCAACGACAGTTGCCACCACTGTTGCGACCACCGCCGCCACAACTGTTGCGACCACGGTTGTGGCCACGGTCGGCGGCACGGCGGCAACCGATGTGGCCACCGTCTGCGTCGTCGTTGTCGAGAAGGACGACGATTCGTCGGTCGGCTCGGGACCTGTTGCGGATTCCGAATCCTTGCTCAGGGTCAGGGCGAGCGCTGCAGCGAGGACGATGACTGACGCCGCCGCAACAGCGACAATGGCCAGACGTCGTCGGCGACGTCGATTGGCAAGGTTTGCTGCGATCGTTTGACGATCATCACCCGTCGCCAAAACAACGAGGCCAGGCTCTGACACTGACTCCACGCGCTCGCGGACCACGGTCGGCATTGGTTCTGTCGCCGGGCTGTCCGTCGCCGTCGCCGGGCTCGAATCTGCCCACACCGGATCCGCTGCAATCGAAGGATCCGTTGCCGCCCACAGCGGGTCGGGCCCTACCGCAGGTGGGCCAAATGCGTCCTCTTGGGTGCTCGGAGCTTGTTCGAGTGTCTTCCCACAGCGGACGCAGAAGCGGCTGCCCACGTCGTTCGTTGTCTGGCAGAAGTTGCATCTCATCAGTATTTTCCACCGTGGGTCGCGCGTCGTCGCCGTACGCCCTTGAGGACGATAGCCGTCCGGGTCGAGGAGTTCAGGTCGGCCGGGTGAGGATGAAGGTGAAGCCGCCTGGACCGTCGATGAGTTCGTCCACAACACCAGCGGCCTGACCAGCGGCGTCGGTTTCCAGCAACGCCTTGACGACCAGTCCGCTTCGCTCGGCCATCTCTCGAAAGCTGGCACGCGTGTGCCAATGCAGCAACCACGTCCGCTCCACGCTGTCGATCAGGCTGCCGTTCTTCCAGATCTCGTATCGCGTGTAGTTGCGGTGCGTCCGCGCTGACTCGTCGTACTCGTCGGACAGGACTGCGAACTTCATCACCGTTGCGTCAGCAGCGACATGCTCGCGCTGCCGGCCGAACAGGTGTGGCGGCGTGCGCCCTGGGATGAGCAACGGGATCAGGGCTGCGCCGCCGGGCCTTAGGTGCGCCGCGATCCGGTCGAGGCCACGTTGAGCCGTCTCGTCGTCGGGCAGCAGATTGAAGGTAGCGCCGGCCAGGAAGATGGAGCCATAGAGCTTGCCGAGCTCCATCGATTCGATGAGCTGATGGAACAACGTGACCTGCAGGCCACGGGCGTCCGCCGCGTGCTGACAACGTTCGAGCATGTCGGCCGACGCATCGAGGCCGTCCACATCGAGGCCCTGCTCGATCAGATCCAGGATCGGGTCGCCATCACCACATCCGAGTTCGAGCGCCGGCTCCTCGTACGTGGCGATGAAACGCGCAAACGGGGCCACGTCGAACGTGGACGAGCGGAGATGGCGATAGATCTCGGCGACGATCCCCGTATAGAACTGGTTCGGTTCCACATGGACTCAGCGGTTGATTTGAACAGGCAGTCGGCGCGGTCCGCGGATCTGCCCGCGGCTCCATTCGACCTCCGTGTCCGGGGTGAGTTCGAAGTCAGGGAAATGAGCCAAAAATTCCTCGACTGCGACTCGGACTTCGAGGCGGGCATGGTTCGAGCCGAGGCAACGATGGATGCCGAGACCGAACGCGAGATGGCGGTTCACTTCTCGATCGATAATGACTTCGTCGGGGCGATCGAATGCGGCCGGATCGACGTTGGCAGCTGGGAACGGCAGCAGCACCCAATCGTCGACCTTCATCGGGCAGCCGCCGATCTCGACGTCTTCCTTGACCAGGCGAGCCATCGTCACGGGCGCATATGCCCGAAGGAACTCTTCGATTGCGGTGGGGATCAACGCCGGGTCTCGGATCAACCGATCTCGATCGAGCGGATGCGATGCGAGGTGCATCAAGCTGGAACCAATCGCGCTCCAGGTCGTGTCGATCCCGGCCAGAAGCAACAACACGATGCTTCCACGAACGTGCTCGTGGCTGAGCGGCTGGCCGTAGATCTCAGCTCTCAGTAGGAACGAAGTGAGGTCGTCGCGCG